>JAFIEN010000125.1 GCA_020832515.1 Rubellimicrobium sp.
CAGCCGCACGCGCTGTTCCTCGATCCCCAGCGCCGAGACGCGGGTGAAGGCGGCGGGTTCGATCCGGCGCAAGCGGGCCTCGAGAACGCTCTCGCCTCCCCATCGGTCGATCAGGGCGCGGGCACCGGCGGGCACGCGCACCGCGTCGTCGGAGAGCAGGTCCAGCTCGATCTCCATCTCGTCGAGATCGCCGATCACCAGAAGCGGGCTGCCGGGCTGGACGGGGCGGGCGCTCTGGTCGGTCACATCCAGCACGATGCCGGTCTGGGGGGCCAGGATGCGCAGGCAGCATTCGCCCGGCTCGGCCGTGGTATCGAAGACGGATTGCGGCCCCATCAGCTGTGCCTCGGCCCGCACCAGCGAGGCGCGGTGCAGGTCAAGCTGGGCGCTGGCCGCCTCGCGCGTCTGCAGCGCAGAGGTATGGGCGGCCTCGATATCCTCGAGCATCCGGCGCGCGATGATGCCCCGGTCGGCCAGCGCGCGGGTGCGTTCGAGGTCCGAGGCCGCATGGTCCAGCGCGCTTTCGGCCTGTCGCAGGTTGGTTTCGGCCAGTGCCACGGCGGCCTCGGCCTCGGCCACTGCCGCTTCGGCCTGGGCGCGGCTGCGGGCGTCCATCAACGCCGGGTCGGCGGGCTGGATCACGGCGACGACGCTTTGCCCCGCGACAACCTCGTCGCCGATCTCGACCGGCGAACGAGTGGTGGTCCCGGCGATGGGCGCGGTGATCGCATAGGAATTGCGCACCCGCGTCACGCCCTGTGCCGCGACCGCGCCCTGCATCGGCCCGCGTGTCACCGGGGCAAGGTCCACCGGCACCGGCTGCGGCCAGAGCGCCCAGACCATGCCGCCCGCCAGCGCCAGCGCCCCCAGCCCGATCATCGCCTTTCGCACAAAGGACATACCCGCCCCCCTTTCCGTCAATCCCGCGCCTTCAGCGCCATCGCCAGATCCACCCGGTCCAGCCTGCGCCGCACCATCAGCACCGAGGCAAGCGAGGCCAGAAACACCGCCAGCGCCGCCATCGCATAGGTCCGGCGCGAGATGGCGAAGGGGATCTGGATCACATCGGTCGAGATCGCCTCGACCATTCCCGCCGCGACCTGATAGCCCAGGGCCCATCCCAGCGGGATGGCCAAAAGCGTTAGCAACATCATCTCGCCCACCAGAACGAAGGCCACCTCGCCCCGGCTGAAGCCCAGAACCCGCAGGCTGGCCAGTTCGTAGCTGCGCTCTGACAGCTGGATCCGGGCGGCATTGTAGACCACGCCGATGGCGATCAGCACCCCGATCAGCGTGTAGATCGCGACCATGGTCAGCAGGCTTTCGCTCAGCGTCGCGTCGAACTGGCGGCGCACCTCGGCCCAGTCCGACAGTCCCGCGATGGCGGGGGTAGACTTGATCGCGGCGTAAAGCTCTTCCACTCGGTCGGCCTCGACCGACAGGTGGATCATGTTGACCTGCGGCGCGCTGTCCATCGCGGCGAAAAGGGCGGAGGCGGCGATATGCGCTTCCTGCCCCATGCCCTGCGGGATCACGGCTGTCACCGACAGGGTCAGGACGGTACGTGGCGGGGCCAGCATCTCGACCCGAAGCGCCTGTCCCGCCTCGATCCCCAGCGCGCGGGCCAGCATCTCGGGCAGGACAAGGCCCTCGGCGGGGGGTGTCACGACGCGGCCCGCGTCATCGACAAGACGGGCAAGTTCCGCGCCCTCGTAATGGCCCTGCAGCGCGCTCAGCCTTGTGCGGTGCCCGTTCGCCAGCCGCACCGGCATGGCATAGCCACCCTCGGCCCGGATCACTCCGGGCAGGGCCAGCGCATCCAGCACGGCCTGTTCGGTCTGGGGCGCGGCCAGCATCAGCGTCATCTGCTGCCGGTTGGCTTGGCCGAAGACGCTGTCCATCAGCATCTCGATCGAATCGAACATGAAGTACGACATGACCAGCATCGCGACCGAGGCTGAGACCCCGAACAAGGTGATCGCCGCCCGCCCCGGCCAGCGCAGGATCGAGCGGAAGATCATCATCGTCGTCTGCCGCAGGCGCAGCCATGTCAGGAACCGGTCCGCCGCACCACGGGCGAATGTGGGCGGTGCAGGGGGCTGCATCGCCTCGGCCGGGGGCAGCTTGAGCGAGGACCAGACCGCCCGCAGCCCGCCCAAGGCCACTGTGGCAAGGCCAAGGACGGCCGAGATCACCAGCGCGCCGGTCCCTGTGTCGCGGATGATGAAGGGGAAGCGGAAGAATTCGCCGTAAAGCCCGATCATCGCATCGGCGATCCACCAGCCGAAGCCCCAGCCCAGCGCCACGGCGATCACCCCGATCAGCCCGGCCAGCTTCATGTAATGGCCCGCGATTTCCGTCCGGCCATAGCCCAGCGCCTTGAACAGCCCGATCTGCGCGCGTTCCAGCGCGATCAGCCGACCCAGAACCATGTTCACAAGAAAGGCCGAGACGACGAAGAAGATCGGCGGCAGATAGGTCGCCATCGCGCCCAGCTGCTGCAACTCGCTGCTCAGGAAGGTGTGCGAGGTCTGCCGGTCCCGCCCATGCGCCCCGGTGCCGCCATAGGCATCAAGCAGCGCATCGAGCGCCGCGATCACCTGCGCCTCGTCGGCATCGCGGGTCAGGCGCAGGGTGATGTCGTTGACCGCACCGCCCATGTCCATCGTGGCGGCGGCGGCGGCCTCGTTCATCCAGATCAGGCCGTAACGCCGGTCGTCGGGCATCATCGCACCCGGCGCGATCGTGTAGACGAATTCGGGGCTGAGGACCCAGCCCGTCACCACAAGTTCGCGCAGCTGGCCGTTCAGGATGCCCCGGAAGGTGCTGCCGGGGACAAGGCCGTGGCGTTCGGCGAAGGGTTCGTTCAGCGCGACCTCGGCGTGCCGGTCCGGGTCGGGCAGGCGGCCCCGGCGCAGGAGGGGAACATTCAACCCGGCCCCTTCGGCGGGCAGGGACAGGATCAGGCCGGTCGCGGGTTCGGTCATCCCGTCGATGTCCAGGACGGCCGAAAAGGTGATCCGCCCTTCGGCCTGCGCCACACCGTCGATCGCCGCGGCCTCGGTCACCACCGATTGCGGCGCGCGGGCGACCCCGGCAAAGACATCGGCAAAGCGGTGACGCTCGTAATACGCCGCCTGCGTCTGGACCAGCGTGCGCTGCGTCGCCTCGGCCCCCACAAGGATCATGATCCCGCAGGCCAGCACCATGGCGATGGCGATGGTCTGCGCCCAGATCCGGCGCAGGTCACGCAGCATCTTGCGGTCAAGCGCCCTCACCAGCTGACCTCGGAGGGCAGGACGCGGTCGGGGTTCGCCTCGTCCCGCACGATCCTGCCATCGGCCAGCACCACCACCCGATGCGCGATCCGCTGGATCGCGGCGTTATGCGTGATCAGCACCGTCGCCGTGCCCAGATCGCGGTTCACCTCGTGCAGCGCCTCGAGGACCTGAACCCCGGTCCGGCTGTCCAGCGCGCCGGTGGGTTCGTCGCACAGAAGCACGTCAGGCCGCTTGGCTATGGCGCGCGCGATGGCTACGCGCTGCTGTTCGCCGCCCGACAGTTCGGCGGGGAAATGATCCATCCGGGGGGCAAGACCGACCCGGTCAAGCGCCTCTTCCGGGGTCATGGGGTCACGGGCGATCTCGGTCACCAGCGCCACATTCTCGCGCGCGGTCAGGCTGGGGACGAGGTTGTAGAACTGGAAGACGAAGCCCACGTGATCGCGCCGGAAGGCGGTCAGGGCGCGGTCATCGGCCTCGGTCAGTTCGCGGTCGCGGAAATGGACGCGCCCCCCGGACGGCAGGTCCAGCCCGCCAAGGATATTGACCAGCGTCGACTTGCCCGAACCCGAGGCGCCCAGAAGCACCACCATCTCGCCTTCGTTCAGGGCAAGATCCACACCGCGCAAGGCCCAGACCTCGACCGAGCCGGTCCGGTAGACCCGGGTCACGCCTTCGGCGCGGAAGATCGGCAGAGGAGGTGTTGCGATGTTCATGGGGCCACTCTGGACCCGATCTTCGCCCGAAACCCTGACACGGGTCAAATCGCGGCGGTTTTCGCTCAGCCGGGGGCCGAGGCGATCAGGCCCGCATTCGCTTCGCGGATCTTCGCCGCCGCATCGTCATAAAGGAAGGGCAGGAAGGCATAGCGCCGCCCCGCCGTCACCCGGCTGACTGCATGCAGAAGCGAGCAGGAAAAGACGACCGCGCCGCCCTTGGGCGCCTTGAAGCTGCGGGGGCCGTATTCGGGAAAGCTGACCTCTCCCCCCTCGAACTCGGTGTTGAGGTTGACTGATACGGCAAAGCGCCGATGCGCGGTGCCCGAGGTGGTGTTGTCGCGATGGGCGCGGAAATGGCCGCCATCCTCGGCGGTGTAGCAGCCGACGATGTAACGCTCCATCCTGGTGACGTGGAACTGGTGGATCTTGGCGATCTCGGGCACCACGCGGCGGACGAAACGGGTGCGGATCGCCGTGACAAGGCCCTGGTCCTCGATGATGCAATCGGCGCGGCTTTTGTGGCTGGTGTCGTGGATGGGCACCGTCTTGCCGTCGATCTGGCGCATGAAGCCCGAAACCTGGCCGCCCTGCGCCTCGTAAATGTCGATCAGATGGTCGCAAAGCTCGGGTTCGAACACGTCGGGCAGGAAAAGGACCGGGGCCTGCAGCGGAAAGCCTGCGTAAAGCGCAGGGTCGGGCAGGGCGCGCAGGGTTGCGGTGATCTCGGCCAGGTCCGACCCGTCGGGGCGGAAGGGCAGGACGCTGCGCACCCGCATCGTCGGGTCGATCAGGACCCAGGCCCGCGCGATGGCCCCCTGCGGGCCGACCCCTTCCGGAGCAGCCCGATGGTAGGCCCGCGCGACGCTTCGGTCGATGTCGAAAAAGACGCGGTGACCGGGGTATTGCTCGGTCAGGCGGCCGTCGTCGGCAGGGTCGCTGGTGACGGTAAAACAGGCGGCGCGGGTGTCGTCGAAGACATCGCTCAAGGCGCGCATGGCGGCGATGGCGGCGGCGGATTGCGCGTCGCGCGCCGTGCCCACGAAGACCAGAAGCAGCCAGCGCCCGGCCGCCGTATCGAAGGAAAAGCGCGGATTTGCGCCGCTGCGCTGGACAAAGGCAGGTGCGGCATCGCCGGGGGCGAGTGGCGGCAGGTTCAGGTCGGGGGGCACGGGCTGGTTGGTCATCGGGCCTCTCGTCAGTTGCGGGATCGGGCAACAGGGTCGCCGCGGGGATGCGCGCGGGCAAGCAGAACCGTTGCCGCAAGGGGGTGATCCCTCGCCCGCTGTGACCTGATGGTCCCAGCGGTTGCGAGGCGTTCTTGAGGTGGCTGTGGATGGATCGGCCGGACTCAGACGGTGATCGTCCCGTCTGGGACGGGCTGGGACGGGACGGGGATTCGGCCGTCGCTGGACCTGGGACGGGCTGGGACAGGGCAGGGATTCGCCGGGAAACCGGCCGGGATCACTTGGGAAAAGGCTTGATCGGGGGCGTCAGGGGGCGTTCGGGCAATCGAGCCCAAGGGAAAGGCAACCCCGATCACACCGCGGACTCGGGCCTCCCGTCAGGCCCACGTCCACAACATCTGGAGGATTCGGGTGCCACGCTCACCATTTAGTGAGTCAAGTCTTTCGTTCAGAGTCAGAAAATTTGTCGAAAATTGCGTGGCGGACCGGCACTTCCCGGCAAATCCCAGAAAAAACCGTTGCCACCCAGATCATCCCAAGTCATACCTAAGTCACGGTAACGACGGGCAGCAAGACACGGGCAGACAGACAACAGATCGGTCACCCGCAAGACAAGAAGAGACAACGGCAGACTTCATACAGGCACCCCAACTTACCAGACGACAGAATCCGGCGCGCGAGCGAGCAGACATCCCCCCAGGTGGCGCGCGCAGTCGGACATCCCGGCAACGGGACGAGGGCGGCGGATTGTGCAGTGGCAGCAGCGCAATCCGCCGTTTTCTCATTGGAATCTAACACATCTGGGCGGTTTAGGAAGTGGTTGCGGCATTGTGACTCTGAGCTTCACCGGAGAATACCCCCAGCGGGTCGACGGAAAGGGGCGGGTGATGATCCCCGCCGCCATCCGTCGCGTGCTGGACGCCGGTGACCCCGATCGCCCCGACGGCACACTTCCCCGCTTTCAGCTGGCCTATGGCAATCACCTTTCCGGCCATCTGCGCCTTTACACGATGCGTGGGTTCGATGGGATCAAGGCCCGGATCGAGGCCAAGCTCGACGGCTCGCCCGAGATGCGCAACCTGGCCTATGTCTATCTGACCCAGAGCGCCGAGTTCGAGGTCGACAAGGACGGCCGCATCGTCCTGCCCGCCCGCCAGCGCGACAAGAGCGGCGTGACCGAGGGCGAGGTCAGCTTCATGGGCTTCGGCGGCTATTGCGAGATCTGGAAGGCCGAGACCTTTGCCGAGACGACCGCGAAATCGGTCGACGACTGGCTGGCCGACAATGGTCCGAATTTCGATCCGATCAGCCTTCTGGGGCCGACAGGCGGGGTCTAGACAATGCCGACCGCTGCCCCTGCACCCCACATTCCCGTTCTGCTTCAACCGCTTCTGGCCGCAGTGGCGCCCGTGCGCGGGGTCTGGCTGGACGGCACCTTCGGCGCGGGCGGCTATACGCGCGGCCTGCTCGAGGCCGGGGCGGAACGTGTGATCGGCGTGGACCGTGATCCGACCGTCTTCCTTCTGGCGGAACCCTGGGCCGGGGCCTATGGCGACCGGCTGGTCCTGCGCGAGGGGACGTTCTCTGATCTGGACACACTTGCCGGCGAGGCGCTGGACGGGGTCGTGCTGGATCTGGGCGTGTCGTCCATGCAGATCGACACGGCCGAGCGGGGGTTTTCCTTCCAGAAGGACGGCCCTCTCGACATGCGGATGGGCGGGCAGGGGATGACGGCGGCCGATCTGGTCAATACCGCCGACGAGGCAGAGATCGCCGACATCCTCTACCTTTACGGCGAGGAACGCGCGAGCCGCCGCATCGCGCGTGCCATCGTCGCGGCCCGCCCGGTGGAGCGCACACTGCAACTGGCCGAGATCGTCGCCCGTTGCCTGCCCCGGCCCAAGCCCGGGCAAAGCCATCCCGCGACCCGCAGCTTCCAGGCCCTGCGGATCGCGGTGAACGACGAATACGGCGAACTGGCCGAAGGGCTTGCCGCTGCGGAACGCGCGCTGAAACCCGGCGGCTGTCTTGCGGTCGTCACCTTTCATTCGGTCGAGGACCGGATGGTCAAGCGGTTCCTGCAGTTGCGCTCGGGCGGGGCGGGTGGCGGCAGTCGCCACGCACCCGAGGTGAAGAGCGCGCCGAAAGCGTTTGAGATCGTGACGAAAAAGGCCATCGGAGCGGATGCGGCCGAGATTGCGGCCAACCCGCGTGCCCGTTCGGCCCGGCTGCGGTTCGCGCGGCGCACGGCCGCGCCTGCGGGGCGGGTCGATGCGGCCGATCTGGGGATGCCGATGCTGAAGAGGGGCGCGTCGTGAAGGGCTTCGTCAACGCCATGGCGGTCTGTATCGTGATCGCGCTGGCCTTCTGGGCCTATGCCGAGAACCACCGCACACAGACCGCCCTGCGCGAGGTGCGCGCGCTCAATTCCCAGATCACCGCGGCCCATGCCCGCATCCGCATGCTGAACGCCGAATGGGCCTATCTCAACCGGCCCGAGCGGCTGCGCGACCTTGCCTATCTGAATTTCGACCGACTGGGGCTGTTTCACCTGTCGCCCGATGCCTTCGGCCGCGTGGACGAGGTTGCCCATCCGCCGCCGCTTCTTGGCTCGATCCTTGGTGCGACCGATGTGACCAACCTTGTCTTCAATCCCGACGAGGAACCGCTATGACCCGCCGCCCGCTCCGCCCGCTTGCCCGGATCCTGCGCGCCCGCGAGGAAGGTGGAGATCCCGAGTTGATCGAGGCTGAAAACATCCGCCTTCGACACGAAGAGATGCGCGACAAGGCCCGTCTTCGGGCCGAAGGGCGGCTCTTGATGCTGGGGGTGCTGTTCTTCTCGGCGGTGCTCGTCATCGGCGGACGGATGGCCGTGATCGCCGCGACCGAGGTCGAGGCCCCCCGCGCCGCGATGATCAGCGACCCGATCATCGGCCACCGGGCCGAGATCGTCGACCGCAACGGCCGGGTGCTTGCGATGAACATCGACACGCATGCCGTCTATGCCCAGCCGCCGCAGATGATCGACCCGGCCAGAGCCGCCCGCGAACTGGCCCGGATCTTTCCGGAACTGAGCGAAGAGCGCCTGCTGCGCGACTTCACGGGCGAACGCCGCTTCGTCTGGGTGCGCCGGCAGGTCAGTCCCGAGCAGTTGCAGGCTGTCCATGACATCGGTGATCCGGGCCTTCTCTTCGGCCCGCGCGAAATGCGCCTTTACCCCAACGGCGCCCTTGCGGCCCATATCCTGGGCGGCGCCAGCTACGGGCGCGAGGGGGTGAACAGCGCCGAGGTGATCGGCGTGGCGGGCGTCGAGCGCTTTTTCGAGGACACCTTGCGTGACCCGGACCGGACCGCACCGCTTGTCCTGTCGCTCGACACCACGGTGCAGGCCGCGATGGAAGAGGTGCTGCAGGGCGGCATGAGCCTGATGAACGCCAAGGGGGCCTCGGCGATCATCATGGATGTCCACACCGGCGAGATCCTCGCCATGGCCAGCCTGCCCGATTTCGACCCCAACAACCGCCCCCGCGTGCCCACCACGGGCGATCAGGCCGACAGCCCTCTCTTCAACCGCGCGCTGCAGGGCGTCTATGAACTGGGATCGGTCTTCAAGATCTTTCCCGTGGCGCAGGCGCTGGAGCTGGGCCTCGTCGATCCCTACACCCAGATCGACACCCGCGGCCCGATGACCTGGGGCCGGTTCCGTATCCGCGACTTCCGCAATTACGGGCCCTCGCTGTCGGTCGAGGATGTGTTCATCAGGTCCTCGAACATCGGCACCGCGCGGATCGCCCTTCAGATCGGCATCCCCCGCCAGCGCGCCTTTCTGGAAAGCCTGGGCTTTCTCGAACCCACAAGCATCGAGATGATCGAGGCCCCGACCGGCGCGCCGCTTCTGCCGCGCAACTGGAGCGAGCTGTCGCTTCTGACGATCTCCTACGGCCACGGCCTGTCCTCGTCGCCGCTGCATCTGGCCGAGGGCTATGCGGCCATGGCCAACGGCGGCACCCGCGTGACTGCCACCCTTCTGCGGCAGGACCAGCCGCAAAGGGGCGAGCGGATCATCAGCGAGGCGGTCTCGCGCCGGATCAACCAGATGATGCGCGATGTGGTGACGCGCGGCACCGCCTCGCTGGGCGAGGTGCGGGGCTATGAGGTGGGCGGCAAGACCGGCACCGCCGACAAGCCGCGCGCGGCCGGGGGCGGCTATTACCGCGACAAGGTGATCGCAACCTTCGCCGGCGTCTTTCCGGCCAGCGACCCGCAATATGTCTTCGTCGTCACGCTGGACGAACCGGTCGAGACCTCGGGAACCGAGCCGCGCCGCACGGCGGGATGGACGGCGGTGCCGGTCGCGGCCGAGATGGTCCGGCGGACCGCGCCGCTTCTTGGCCTGAGGCCGCAGGTTGAAGTTGCACGGCTTGACGGTGTAACTCTCTCGGGCAACTGAAACGGGCCATCCGGCCCGCATGTGCCGGGGGTGACATTGGCCAGGAACGGACCCCAGAACGGACCCAGCGACGGACCCGATACCGGATCGCCGCGCGGGCAGATCCTGCTGAGCGAGCTTGGCCTTGCCGCAAAGGCCGGCCGCGACGTGCCGGTCACGGGCCTCACGCTTGACAGCCGCGCGGTCGAGGAGGGGATGCTGTTTGCCGCCCTTCCCGGCGCCTCGCTGCATGGCGCGACCTTTGTCGCCACTGCGCTCGAGCTGGGTGCGCGGGCGGTTCTGACCGATACCGAAGGTGCTGCGCTTGCCGCCGAGGCTCTGGCGGAGGGCCAGGCCGCAGTCGTGGTGACCGAGGATGCCCGCGCGGCCTTTGCGCGTGCCGCAGCGCTGTGGTTCGGGGGCCAGCCCGATACGGTCGTGGCGGTCACGGGCACGAACGGCAAGACCTCTGTCGCAAGCTTCTGCCGCCAGATCTGGCAGGGGCTGGGCCTGCGCGCGGTCAATATCGGCACCACCGGCGTCGAAGGCGACTGGCACGCGCCCCTGCGCCATACGACACCCGATCCGGTCACGCTGCACCGCGCCCTTGCACAGGCCGCGCAGGCAGGGGTCAGCCACGCGGCGATGGAGGCCTCGTCCCATGGGCTTGACCAGCGGCGCCTGGACGGGGTCTGGCTGGCGGCGGCGGGGTTCACCAATTTCACCCAGGACCACCTCGACTATCACGGCACGATGGAGGCTTACTTCGACGCGAAGGCGGGGCTGTTCACCCGGCTTCTGCCCGATGACGGCGTGGTCGCGGTCAATCTCGACGATCCCCGCGGGGCCGAAGTCGCCGCAATCGCGGCGGCGCGCGGGCAGGAGGTGATCGGCGTGGGCCGGCACCGTGACGCGCGCCTGCGCCTTACCGGGCAGCGTTTCGAGGCGGCAGGGCAGGAGTTGCGCTTCGACTGGCAGGGGGTGCCCCGGCAGGTTCACCTGGGGCTGATCGGCGGTTTTCAGGCCGAGAACGTGCTGCTTGCCGCCGCGCTGACCATCGCGGGGGGCGAGGATCCGGCGGCGGTCTTCGGCATCCTGCCGTTGCTGACCACGGTGCGCGGCCGGATGCAGCATGTCGCCACGCGGGGCAACGGCGGCACGGTCTTTGTCGATTACGCCCATACGCCCGATGCGGTGGCCACCGCGCTTCAGGCGCTGCGCCCGCACGTGATGGGGCGGATCGTGGCGATCGTGGGCGCGGGCGGGGATCGCGACCGGGGCAAGCGGCCGCTCATGGGGGCTGCGGCGGCGGAACATGCCGATGTGGTGATCGTGACGGACGACAATCCCCGCACCGAGGATCCGGCCGCGATCCGGGCTGCGGTGATGGACGGGGTGATCTCGGCCGGGGGCGGCGATGTGGCAAGCGAGGTCGCCGACCGGGCCGAGGTCATCCTGCGCGGCGTCGACAGG
>JAFIEN010000126.1 GCA_020832515.1 Rubellimicrobium sp.
CCGCTATGTGGAACTGCTGGCAGATTTCATCGGGATGTTCGACGACCTGACCGACGAGCTGGAACATCCGGCGCTGCATCCGGATCCGGCTATCGGATATCCCGAGGGTCAAAGCCTCGCCCAACATCTGCGCCGATCCGGATCCCGGGGTCTGATCTACCCTTCGGTCCGGGCTCCGGCACCCGGTGGGAATTGTCTGGTCTGCTTCGAGCCGCATGCGATCCAGAACGTTCGTCCGGGCGCCTCCTGGAATCTTGGTTGGGATGGGACACCGCACTACTCGATCACAGCTGTTGGCTGATCAACTGCATAGCGGTTTGCCTGGAGGGTAATGGAAATGGAATCAGATAACGGCCGACCCGTCCTGACCGCGCCCCCTCGCCAGGGCAGACCACCGAGCGGACTACCGACCGGCAAAGGGGGGCGCGGCTACCGCCGCCGCGCCCCCCGGGTGTCGCGCGAGCCGTCACCGATAGGGGTAGCCCGCAGCCTCCATGTTGGCGGAATAGTCCTTGAACGCCTGAACCACCCGACCGGCACGCGGGCTGGCCGCGGCGCTTTCGTCCCAGAAGCCCTCGGCATCCGAGATCACCTGCGCCCATTCCTCGGCCGGCAAGGAGGTCAGTTCCATCTTTTCGCCATGCACGCGCAATTGCGCCTCGCCGCCCCAGTACCAGACCGCGCGGTAGTAATGCGACTGGTCGATGGTGATGCGGAACAGCTCCTGCAGATGCGGGGGCACGTTGTTCCAGGAGGCGGAGTTGGCGAAATAGCTGCCGAACCACGCCCCGGTCAGCGAGTTGGTCAGCGCATAGTTGCAGATATCGGCCCAGCCGACCTCATATGCCTCGGTGAACCCGCACCAGGCGACGCCGTCCAGCTGGCCGGTCTGCAACGCGACCTCGACATCGTCCCATGGAACGGTGACGGGGATCAGCCCGTAGCGCGACAGGAACCGCCCCGCCGTGGGCACGCCGAAGACGCGCTTGCCACGCATGTCGGCCAAGCTGCGGATCGGATCGATGGTGAAGATGTGCAGCGGATCCCACGCACCCGAGGACAGCCAGGTGACATTGTCGACCTCGTCATAGGCTTCCTTCCAGATCTCGTTCAGGCCGTAGTAATTGAACAGGGACGGGACATCGAGGCTGAACCGGGTGGCGAAGGGGAAATAGCCGCCGAAGACCGAGATATCGACCGGCGAGGCCATGGTCGCCTCGTCCGACTGTACGGCATCGAGCGTGCCGTTCTGCAGGGCGCGAAACAGCTCGTCCGTGGGCACAAGCTGGTCGGCATAGTAAAGCTCGATCTCCATCTCGCCGTTCGCAGCGGCGTTGAAGGCATCGATCTGGGGCTTGATCACATGCGCGCCCAGCGGTGCGCCCGAATAGGTCTGCAACCGCCAGCGGATCGGCGCCTGGGCGTTGACATAGGGCGCCGCCAGCGTCGAGGCCGCCGCCGCCGTTCCGCCGAATGCGGCCGTCTTGAGGAATCTTCGCCGCGAGGCGAGGATCTTCTCGGATGGGGACGTCGTCATGGTCAGCCTCCTTGCTGGTTGGGTATGTGTTTGTCCTCAAAGCAGAACCAGCGCGATCTGGGGAAACGCCATCACCAGCGCGATGGTCAGCCCCATCATCGCCACGAACGGCCAGATGGAGCGGTAGATGTCCCACAGAGTGATCTCGCGCGGGGCGAGCCCACGCATCAGGAACAGGTTGTAGCCGAAGGGGGGCGTGATGTAGGCGATCTGGCAGGTCATCGTGTACAGCACCCCGAACCAGATCATCTGATCGCGCATACTGTCAAAGCCAAGATCCAGCACCCGCACCAGCGGGATGTACAGTGGCGCCACGATCACCAGCATCGCCGTGTCGTCAAAGAACATTCCCATCAGCATGAAGCTGAGCTGCATCATGATGATCACCTCCCAGGGAGACAGCTGCCAGCGGGTGATGAACAGCGCCTCGACTGCACGCACTGCACCCAGCCCGTCGAACACGGTGGAAAACGCCAGCGCGGCAAGGATGATCCACATGAACAGGCACGAGATGGCCAGCGTTCGCTCGGCACTGTCGCGCACCATCTCCCAACTCAGCCGGCGCTTGATCAGCGCGGCGATCAATGTGGTGATGGCGCCGATGGCCGCGCTTTCGTGCAGAAAGGTCACCCCGCCCAGAAACAGCCCGATCATCGCGGCAAAGATCAGCACCGGCAGGATGCCCGCCCGCAGCAGCGCCACCTTGCTGCGCAACGGCATGTCCAGATCAGCGTCCGTGGCGGGGGGCGCCAGTGCTGGATTGAGGCGGGCGCGGATCAGGATATAGACGATGAACATCCCCGCCATAAGCAATCCCGGGACAATTCCTGCGATCCATAGCCGGTCCACAGGCTGGCCCGCGATGGCGCTGTAAAGGATCATCACCACCGACGGCGGGATCAGGATGCCCAGCGACGAGCCGCCCTGCACCACCCCCGTCACCAGCACCTTGTCATAGCCCCGCCGCAGCATCTCGGGCAGCGCAATGGTCGCCCCGATCGCCATGCCGGCCACCGAAAGCCCGTTCATGGCTGAGATGATGACCATCAGGAACACCGTTCCCACCGCCAGACCACCGGGCAGGCGCCCGAACCAGACATGGAACATCCGGTACAGGTCTTCGGCGATGCCAGAGCGCGCCATCACATAGCCCATGAAGACAAACAGCGGCAGCGCCACCAGCGCGGTCCAGCGAAACAGCTTGAAGGCCTGGTTGAAGGGCAGTTCCTCACCACCGACGCCATAGCCGACCAGCGCCATGATCGCCGCGACAAAGCCGATGGCGGCGAACACCCGCTGGCCCGTCATCATGAGCACAAGCAGCGACAGAAACATCAGCAGCGCGATGGCCTCGTGGCTCATGAGCGGGCGTCCTTGGCCATGGCGTGGTCCGACGTCAGGTCAGAGCCGGTAAACGCGCAATGGGCATAGCGGATCGCCAGCGCGACCGACTGCAGCAGCATCAACCCCAGGCACAACGTCATCAGCAACTTGATCGGCACCACCGACGGGCGCCAGACGGACGGCAAACGCTGGCCGGTCGAGATGGAGAACTGCAGGCTCGAGATCGAACCCCATAACATCACCCCGACGAAAAAGATCAGGCAGCCCACCGTGGCAAGGTCGAGCCACGCCTTGCCGCGCAGGCTGAGGCGGTCATAGAACAGGTCCATTCGGACATGGGTGTTGTCCTTCAGCGTCTTGGCGCCGCCCATGAAGTAGTAGGCCGCCAGGGTGAACTGCAGGAACTCCAGTCCCCACATGATGTAGATGTCGAGGAACTTGCGCGCCACGACATCGTACAGCATCACTCCCATCATCACGAAGATCAGCATGGTGGCGAACCAGCCTGTCACCTCCGACACCCGGTCCGTGGCCCGGACATACAGGGCAAGGGCGCCCTTCATGGCATGGCCTGCGCGGGCCGGCGCGCGGGGCCGAACGACGTGCCGGCGGCTGCCGATTGCCTGGCCAGCCAGTCGGGGCCGGTCTGCGGCCCCGTCTCGGACACGACCAGGTCGACCGCCGACAGCGGGCAGACGGCAAAGGCTGCGCGCCGCCCAAACTTGTCACTGTCGGCCACCACCACCGTCATGCCGGCCTGTGCGATCATCGCCCGGGCCACCTGGGCCTCGTCGAAATCGGCGTCGGTCGCGCCGGCGCGGGCCTCTAGCCCGGCCACCGTCAGGATCGCGCGGTCCGCGCGGAACCTTGCCACCTGTTCCAGCACCATCGGGCCCACCGTCTGGCCATTGGCCGCACCATAGCTGCCGCCAAGCAGGAACACCTGAACCCCCGCGCCGCCCAGAACCTCGGCAATGGCAAGCGAGTTGGTGATGCAGGTCAGCCGGGCCACCCCGGCCAACGCCCGCGCACAGGCCAGAGTCGTCGATCCGGTGTCCACGAACACCGTCTCGCCCGGCCGCACCAGCGCCGCCAGATGCGCCGCCGCGCGCGCCTTTTCGGTGCTACGCGCCGCCACGCGGTCGCGAAACGCGGGTTCGGTCACCAGCGGGGCCCGGCGCACGACGCCATGCAGCTTCAGCACCTCGCCGATTTCGGCCAGATGCGCCAGGTCGCGGCGGATCGTCTCGAGCGAAACACCGAATCGATTCGCTAGATCCTCGACCCGCGCCTCGCCGTGACGGGACACATGATCGATGATCAGGTTGCGGCGCTCGCTTGGCTTCACGACTTTCCCCTTGGCCGCCAGCTCTGTGTGTCGGATCGATGCGGCCACAGGCGGCAAGGGGCTGTCAACAAAAACTTGCCCGATCGGGCAAAATTGGAGGCAAGAGCCACATTTAGTTGACTGAACGGGCAAAAGCGCGCATGTCTGGAGGCTGAAATGGGCAATGCGGGGCGTCGGGATGGAGTCGTTCGATGCGGCGGTGATCGGCGCGGGCGTGGTCGGTTGTGCGGCGGCGCGGCGGCTGGCGCTATGTGGCGCACGGGTTGTCGTGCTCGAGGCCGCCGCCGACATCCTCGATGGCGCCTCGAAGGGCAACAGCGCGATCCTGCACACCGGCTTCGACGCCCCCCCCGGAAGTCTCGAGGCCGCCTGCATCGCGGCCGGACACACCGAGTATCTGGAGATCCACGAACGCCTGGGCCTGCCGCTGGACCGGGCGGGCGCCCTGGTTCTGGCCTGGTCCCAGGACGAAGCCGCGCGCTTGCCGGCCCTGATGGACAAGGCCCGCGCCAACGGCGTCGCCACGATCGAGCCGCTGACAGGCGCGGCGATCCGGGCGCTTGAGCCGGAGCTGGCGCCGGGCGTCGTCGCCGGCTTTCGGGTCCCGGGGGAATACCTGATCGATCCGTGGTCGACGCCACTGGCCTATCTGCGCCAGGCACTGGCCAACGGGGCCCAGCTTTGGCGCAGCTGCGCGGTGACGGGCGCGCGCTGGGACGGCAAGATCTGGCACCTGGACACCGCTCAAGGGCCGGTGGGGGCGCGGGCGGTGATTGCCGCCGCAGGGTTGTGGGGCGACCGCGTCGAGGCGATGTTCACGGGCCAGGCCACATTCACCATCCGACCGCGCAAGGGGCAGTTCGTCGTCTTTGACAAGCCTGCCGCAGGGCTGGTGCGTCATATCCTGCTGCCGGTGCCAACCGAGGTGACCAAGGGCATCGTGGTCTGTCGCACCGTCTTCGGCAACCTGCTGGTCGGCCCCACCGCCGAAGAGCAGGAGGGTCGCCGCCACGCGCCACTGGATACCGCCACGCTCGGGCGGTTGCGCACTCTGGGCGAGGCGATCCTGCCGGCGCTGGCCGACCACGAGGTGACTGCGGTCTATGCAGGGCTGCGGCCGGCGTCAGAGCGTCCCGAATACCGCATCACCTGGGACGCCGACCGCCGATTTCTGGGACTGGGCGCGATCCGCTCGACCGGGCTGTCGGCGGCGCTGGGGTTGGCGCGGCACGCGGCCGAGCTGATCGCGGCGACCGAGCCGGGCTGGCGGGCCCTGCCCGAACCGGCATGGCCGCGTGTGCCCAACATCTCCGAGGGCGCGGCGCGCGACTGGCAATGCCCCGGCCATGGCGGTATCCTGTGCCACTGCGAACTGGTCACCCGCCGCGAGGTCGAGGCGGCGCTGGACGGGCCCTTGGGCGCGCGCACGCTGGCGGGGCTGAAGCGGCGCACACGGGTGACGATGGGCCGGTGCCAGGGGTTCTACTGCTCCGAAGCGCTGGCGCGGCTGACCGAGGGGCGCCTGACCGAGCCCATGGGGCTTACGGGTGACTGACGCGCCCCGCCCCCCGGCTGCGTCCGGGCCGGCCGTTGTCGAAACGGCGGACGTGGTCATTGTCGGCGCGGGGCCGGCGGGGCTGTCTGCGGCGGTGACGCTGCGGCGGATGGGGGTCGAGCGGGTCGTCGTGCTGGACCGCGAGGCGACCCCGGGCGGCATCCCGCGTCATTGCGCGCACCCGCCCTATGGCCTGCGAGAGTTCGGCTGGATCATGACCGGCCCGACCTATGCCCGCAGGCTGGTGGCCGCCGCCCGCGCAGCCGGGGCCGAGATCCGCGCCGCCACCACCGTGACCGCGCTGCGCCCCGGACCCGCCGTCGAGGTGACCTCGGACGCCGGACGGGCCACGATCCGGGCCCGTGCCGTGCTGCTGGCCACCGGCGTGCGCGAAAGCACCCGCGCCCAGCGGCTGATCGGCGGAACCAGGCCCGGCGGGGTGCTGTCGACCGGAGCGTTGCAGGGGATGGTGCATCTGGCCGGGGTGCTGCCCTTTCGCCGCCCGGCCATCCTTGGCAGCGAAATGGTGGCGTTCTCGGCCCTGATGACCTGCCGCGCCCACGACATCCGGCCCGTCGCGATGATCGAGCCCGGCGCCCGCACGGTGGCGCGCTGGCCCGCCGCGCTGCTGCCGCGCGCCCTTGGAATCCCGTTGATGCTGAACACCACTGTCGCGGCGATCGAGGGGGGCGCCCGGGTCGAGGGCCTTTGTGTGCAGACCCCCCGAGGCCCGCGCCGGTTGGCAGCGGACGGCCTGATCGTCTCGGGCGGATTTCGGCCCGAGGGCGCGCTTCTGCCCGGCAGCCACCTCACCCGCGACCCCGGCACCGGCGGGCCCGAGGTCGATCCGCATGGGCGGTTGTCTGACCCGGCGTTCTTCGCCGCCGGAAACCTGCTGCACCCGGTCGAGACGGCAGGCTGGTGCTGGAACGAGGGGCGCCGCGTCGCCCGGTCCATCGTGCTGGGCCTGCGCGGCGCACTGCCACTGCCCGCTCCCGACCCCGCCGGCGGGCGCATCGCCCTGCGCGGGCCGCTGGCCTATGTCACGCCGCGCCGCATCTGCGCGCCCGGCGACGCGGCACTGGACCGGTTGATCCTGCGCATGGCGCGCCCTGCCAGGGGGCGCCTGTCGCTGCGGGTGGACGGGCACGAAATCGCCGGAAGCACCTTGGACGCCCGACCGGAGCGCCGGCTGTTCCTGCCGCTGCCACCAGCGGGGCACGGCGCGGTCGAAGTGGTCTTCGACGAGGATGGGGGGGATACCGGATGAGCTTTCTCGCCATCGACCAGGGCACGACCAGCACCCGCGCGATTCTGGTCGATGACGCCGGCGCACGGCTGTTGGGCAGCTTCTCGCACCGCCAGTCGCACCCCGCGCCCGGCCGGGTCGAACATGACGCGGACGAGCTGTTGTCCCATGTGACGGCCTGCGTCGAACTGGGCCGCGCGGCAGGGGCGCGGGCGGCAGGCCTTGCCAACCAGGGCGAAAGCTGTCTGGCATGGGACGGCGCCACCGGCCGACCA
This sequence comes from Rubellimicrobium sp., assembly GCA_020832515.1. Classification (GTDB taxonomy): domain Bacteria; phylum Pseudomonadota; class Alphaproteobacteria; order Rhodobacterales; family Rhodobacteraceae; genus JAFIEN01. Next base: position 7,309 of record JAFIEN010000126.1, read on the forward strand.
CTCGGTCCGGTGATCGTGTGGCAGGACGGCCGCACAGCCGATGTGACCGCCCGCCTGGCCGAACAGGGCGGAGAGGCGCTTACGCTGTCGCGCGCGGGCCTGCCGCTGGACCCGTATTTCTCGGCCTCCAAGCTGGCCTGGTGCATGGAGCATCTCGAGGGCGCGGTCAGGCTTGCGGCGCAGGGGCGGTTGCGGCTTGGTACCACCGACGCGTTCTTTCGCGACCGGCTGACCGGGCGCTTCGCGACCGACCCCACCACTGCCTCGCGTACATCGCTGATGGCGCTGGACGATTGCACATGGGACGCCGATCTGTGTGCGTTGTTTGGCGTGCCCATGTCGTGCCTGCCCGAGATCACGACGACCACGGGGGATCTGGGCATGATGCGGGATCTGGCCCTGAGCGCCAGCATCGTCGACCAGCAGGCCGCCCTTTACGGGCATGGCTGTCGCCGTCCGGGGCAGGCCAAGATCACCTTCGGCACGGGGGCTTTCGCGCTGTGTCCCACGGCCGCCCGGGCGCCCGCCGGTCGGGGGCCGCTGCCGACGGTGGCCTGGGCGCTGGCCGGGCAGGCGCCCGCGCAGGCGCTGGACGGCGGGGTGTATGCGGCGGGCTCGGCGGTGAACTGGGCGCGGGCGGCGGGGCTGTTCAAGGACTGGGCCGAGATCGCCGCTTTTGACGGACCGCCGGCGATCGCGCGGGGGCTTGCCTTCGTGCCGGCGCTGACGGGACTGGCCTGCCCGCACTGGCAGCGGGCGGCACGCGGGGGCTTTCTGGGGCTCGGTCTGGATACCGGGCCGCGCGACATGGTGCGCGCGGTGCTGGAGGGCATCGCCTTTCGAACGGCCGAGGTGATCGACAGCATGGCTGCGCTGCAACCGCTTGAAGGGGCCGTGTGCATCGACGGCGGGCTGTCGGCCAACCCTGCCTTCGTGCAGTTCCTGGCCGACACGCTGGGCCGCGAGGTGTTCGTCTCGCAGGAGGCCGAACTGACGGCGGTGGGCTGTGCGGCACTGGCCGCGCATGGCGCAGGCGCGGCGCTGGCGCTGTCGAGCAGGGGGCGCAGCGTCGCGCCCACCCCCCAACCCGTCGAATGGCGCGCAAGGTTCACCGATGCCCGGGGCGCCATCACCGGCTACGGCGCCCCGGCGGACTGACGGACATCAGGCCGGACAGCGCACCGGGACCGCGGCCGCACATCCCGCCCCGCCGGCATGTCGGTCCTTTGTTGACCTGTCCCGGACGTCCGACGTAGCGCCTCAACGCGGCGGTGGGCACTGACAACAACGAGAACGCGATTGCCTCGGAGGGGATGGGCCTGCAAGACAACCTCATATACCCTCAGACCCCATGATCGGGCCCTGTCCGCCTCCCGCCGCTACACCCCGCATTCCCCGTGGGCGCCATCACCACGCGGTTGCATCACTCCTGCGGTCCGAAACAGGCACCGATCCGGGCGAACAGCTCCAGATCGACAAGCGAATCCGACAGACCGGTTCGCGGCGCCACGCCCGTCGTGACGCAGTCGTGAAAGGCGTCCAGCTCAAGCCGGAAGGCGTCGTTGTAGAACGGGCCGACGATCTCGGTCCCGGTTTCCAGAGCACCCGAGCGCGTGATCTCAAGCCGGGTGGGCAGGTGGCGGATATAGGGCGTGTCGTAGTTGATGCGGAAATGGGTATCCTCGGTCAGCACCTCGATCCCGGCATCGAACCGCGCGACATTGTGGATGACAGCCTCGTAGAGCGCGGTGAAATGGCCGTAGTCGAACAGGACGATGACGGTTTCGCCCCCGTGCTGGCGGGCATGCGCGACCGAGAGGGGCGGCCCCAGCAGATCGCGCATCGCCGAGATGGAATGCGAGGCAAGCCCCGTCAGAACCTGATAAGCGCGCAGCTGGTCGGCGGGGGCATCCTGCCCCATCACGCTTTGTAGCAGGGCCTCGGTCTGCGCGCGGCCTTCGGCCAGCACTTCGGGCGCGATATCGTCGGCCCGCAGCACGGCGCGGGTCTGGCCGACGAAGAAATCGCTTTCGCGGATGATGTCGCGGATGCGGACATGCCGGATATCCTCGATCCGCGGCATCCGGGCCTTCAGCGCCACAAAGGCCGGCGCATAGCGGCGCATGTAGCCCACGAACACGGTCCGGTCCGTCGCCTGTTCCAGCGGCAGAAGCGGGCGCAGCTCGTCTGCGGTCAGGGCGGCGGGTTTCTCGATGAACACATGCTTGTTCGCCCGGATCGCCTGTTCCAGCAGCGGCGCGTGCAGATGGTCGGGGGTCAGGATGAAGACCGCATCGACCGCCGGATCGGCGATCACGGCGGCAGCATCGGACCGGGCCGTCGCATGGTAGCGCCCCGCCAGCCGGGCAGAGAGCGTCGGCGAGGCATCGGTGACGGCCGCGATGGCAAAGCGCGGATCATCGGCCAGAAGCGGCAGGTGCATCAGCTGGGCCACCTCGCCCAGGCCGATCAGGCCGACACTGATGGGTCGGGTCATTGGCCATCCTCCATCAGAAAGGCAAGGTTGCGGCGGGCCAGTTCTTCGGGCGTCTCGGCGGCGTTCTCGGCCATGTCCTGCTCGACGACGACCGGCCCCTCGAAACGCCAGTCGCGCAGCATCGCCATCACCGCCGGAATGTCGACCGCCCCGTCGGGCAGCGCGCACATGACGCCCGCGCCATAGCTTTCGTCGATCGTGACCTCACCCGCCAGCACGCGCGCGCGCACCCGGGCATCGACATTCTTCAGATGCATATAGGCGATCCTGCCTTGCACACGCGCCATATAGGCCAGCGGATCCTGATCCCAGAAGGCATGGTGGCCGGTGTCGAAACACAGGCTAAGCGGGGTTTCCGCCAGCAGCCGGTCGATCTGCGCCTCACGCTCGACGGCGGTGCCGACATGGGGATGAAAGGTCAGGGTCAGGCCATGATCCCCGGTCGCCCTGCGATGGGCGGCGTTGATTCGGTCGATCATCGCCCGCCAGCCGTCATCATCAAGCTGCCCTTCCTGTCCGGGTGGATACCAGTTGCTTTCGTCCATGATGACAAGGTGCCGCGCGCCCAGCGGGCCAAGGATGCCGGCGATCGTGTCGATCTCGGCCATCAGGCGGTCGGTGGCATCCGCGCCGTCATCGCCGAAAGTATGCACATGCGTGGCCCCGATCAGCGTCAGCCCCCGCGCGCCAAGCGCATCGGCCAGAAGCCCGGCATCGGTCGGCATGAAGCCCAGCGGCCCAAGCTCCGTCCCGGCGTAACCCGCCGCGGCCAGCTGATCCAGGTAGTCCTGCCATGTGAAGGCATTCCCGGTCGGATAGTTGATGCCCCATGAACAGGGTGCGTTGCCGATCAGCATGGTCAGGCCCTCAGACGATATGGACAGGGTTGGACAAGGCCCGAAGAACGGGCCGCGCGTCAAGATCAAGACCCGCCATCTCCTGCGCGGCGCGACCGCCCGACAGGGCGGTGGCGATCTCGGCCATCAGGCGGGGCCGGCTGGCCCGCGCAATCACCTCGGCCCGCAGGAACAGGGCGGCATGGGGCAGGGCAAGGTCGTGGTGCCAGTCCTCCGCGCCGATCTCGGCCGTGGCGATGGTGCCGGTCGCGTCGATCCAGTGCAGCCCCCCCCCCCCCCCCGCCGGGGGGGCGGGGCGGGCGGGGGGGGGGGGGGGGGGGCGGGGGGGGCGGGGGGGGGGGGGGGGGGGGGGG
>JAFIEN010000127.1 GCA_020832515.1 Rubellimicrobium sp.
TACACCTGTCTGGCGGGTCTGGGCGAATCGGCGGTCCTGTCGACCGGCGGCGATGCCTTCTACTTCCCCGTCACCGGCGACCCGGCCATCGAGGCCGCGCAGAAGGAACTGGCAGCGCTGCTTCTGTCGCCCGAAGTGCAGGTGGCCTTCAACTCGGCCAAGGGGTCGCTGCCGATCCGCGGTGACGTGGACCTGACCACCGTCAACCGCTGCACCGAGGTCGGTCTGGGCCTTCTGGCCGACGGCCGGGTGCTGCCCGACGGCAACCAGCTGATCGCGCCGGACACCCAGACGCAGATCAACGACCTGATGACCGAGTTCTGGAACAGCCCCTCGATGTCGATCGACGACGTGCAGGAGCGTTACGCCCAGCTGATCGCCCAGGCCAACTGATCGGCCGTATCGGCCAAAGAACGGGCCCCTGCCCCGGCAAGGGCCCGTTCCACAACCGGGCAAACACCCGGACCGCAGACCCGCTGAGGGAGGATGCCATCCATGACGACACTCGATGCCATCGAGGCACCCGGAGAACAGAGGGCGCGCCGCCCCATCCGCCCGTTCCACAACATCTGGCCGAAGATCGCGCTGACGCCGATGATCGCCACGGCGCTGGTGGTGTTCCTTGGCGGCACGATCTGGACCGTCGTCTATTCCTTCACAAGCTCGGGCCTTCTGCCGCGCACCGACTGGGTGGGATTCGCCCAGTACCAGCGGCTCTGGTCGACGCCGAAATGGAACATCGCGATCCGCAACCTCGCGTTCTTCGGCGTGTTCAGCCTGAGCTTCACCCTGGTCATCGGTTTCACCCTTGCCGCCCTGCTTGACCGCAAGATCCGGGGCGAGGCGGTGTTTCGCACCATCTTTCTTTATCCCTTCGCGCTGTCCTTCATCGTGACGGGCCTTGTCTGGCAGTGGATCCTGAACCCCGAATTCGGCGTTCAGGGCATCGTGCGGAGCATGGGCTGGACAAGCTTCAACTTCGATCCGCTTCACAACCCCGATATCGTGATGCTTGGCATCCTGATCGCCGGTCTCTGGCAGGGGACGGGGCTGATCATGGTGATCATGCTGGCCGGCCTGCGCGGCATCGACGAGGATATCTGGAAGGCCGCCCGTGTGGACGGCATCCCGACATGGAAGACCTATGTCGTCGTGATCATCCCGATGATGCGCCCGGTCTTCGTGACCGCCATCGTCCTGATCTCGAGCGGGATCATCAAGCTTTACGACCTTGTCGTGGCACAAACCTCGGGCGGGCCAGGCATCTCGTCCGAAGTGCCGGCGACCTATGTGATGACCGCGATGTTCGGCGGGCAGAACCTTGGGCAGGGCTTCGCCGCCTCGACCATGATGCTGCTGTTCGTCGCGGCCATCCTTGTGCCCTGGGCACTTCTCGAATTCGGAGGGCGCAAGCGTGGCTGAGTTTTCGACCAATCCCGCCACCTTGGGCGCATCGCGCATGGACGACGGGCCGCGCGGGCCCAGGCCCCGGCGCGTCCTGAGTTCGACCAACATCATGCTTTACGGCACGCTGATCATCGTCGCGCTCTATTACCTGCTGCCGCTTTACGTGATGATCGTGACCTCGCTGAAGGACATGACCGAGATCCGGATGGGCAATGTCTTCTCGCCACCCGTCGAGGTCACCTTCCAGCCCTGGGTCAAGGCCTGGGCCGAGGCCTGCACCGGCGTGAATTGCGACGGGCTGTCGCGGGGCTTCTGGAACTCGGTCCGGATCCTGATCCCCTCGGTGCTTCTGTCGATCACCATCGCGCTGATCTCGGGCTACACGCTGTCGAAATGGAAGTTCAAGGGATCCGAGATCTTCTTCGCCATCCTGATCGTCGGCGCCTTCATCCCCTATCAGGTGATGCTCTACCCAATCGTGATCCTGTTGCGCGACAGCGGCATCGGCATCTCGAACGCGATCAACACGGTCTGGCTGCCGGTCTGCGAAACCTTCGGCGGCGAATGCAGGCGGGTTCGGGTGCAGCTGTTCGGGTCGCTCTCGGGGCTGGTGATCGTGCATTCGATCTTCGGCATGCCGATCCTGACCCTTCTGTTCCGCAACTACTTCGCGTCCATCCCCGAAGAGCTGTTCAAGGCCGCACGCGTCGATGGCGCGGGGTTCTGGGGCATCCTGTTCCGCATCATGCTGCCGATGTCGCTGCCGATCCTTGTCGTGGCGATCATCCTGCAGGTGACGGGCATCTGGAACGACTTCCTTTTCGGGGTGGTCTATACCCGGGCCGAGGCCTATCCGATGACGGTGCAGCTGAACAACATCGTCAATTCGGTGCAGGGCATCAAGGAATACAACGTCAACATGGCGGCAACCCTGCTGACGGGGCTTGTGCCGCTGACCATCTACTTCGTCTCCGGCAAACTGTTCGTGCGCGGCATCGCCGCCGGTGCTGTGAAAGGCTGATCCCATGACCGCAACACTTCGCATCGCAGAAGGCCACTCACCGGCGCCCAAGTCCGAGGTCGGCCATTCCGTTCAGGTCAAGGACCTCGACCTGCAGTTCGGCGCGGTGAAGGTTCTCAACGACCTCAACCTCGACATCGGCGAGGGCGAGTTTCTGGTCCTGCTCGGCCCGTCGGGCTGCGGCAAGTCCACGCTTCTGAACTGCATCGCGGGGCTGCTTGAACCGACCGACGGGCAGATCTGGATCAAGGGCCAGAACGTCACCTGGAAGGAACCGAACGAGCGCGGCATCGGCATGGTGTTCCAGTCCTACGCGCTTTATCCGCAGATGACGGTCGAAGGAAACCTGTCCTTCGGCCTGAAGAACGCACGCATGCCCAAGGACGAAATCCGGCGCCGCGTCGCCCGCGCCGCCGAGATCCTCCAGATCGAGCCGCTTCTGCAGCGCAAACCCGGCGCGCTTTCGGGCGGCCAGCGGCAGCGCGTCGCCATCGGCCGGGCGCTTGTGCGCGATGTGGACGTCTTCCTGTTCGACGAGCCGCTGTCCAACCTTGACGCCAAGCTGCGCGCCGACCTGCGGGTCGAGATCAAGCGCCTGCACCAGCAGCTTCGCAACACGATGATCTACGTCACTCATGATCAGGTCGAGGCGATGACCCTTGCCGACCGCATCGCGATCATGAAGGGCGGCGTCATCATGCAGCTTGGCACGCCCGACGAGATCTACAACCGGCCGCAAAGCCTTTATGTCGCGGATTTCATCGGCAGCCCGTCGATGAACTTCATCACGGGGCATCTTGAAGGCGGCACCTTCAAGGCCGGCGGGATGTCGGGCGGCGTGGTGCTGCCGATGGAGGGCTACCGCTTCGCCACGCCGCAAGTGGGCGACAGGCCGGCCGTTATCGGGATCCGCCCCGAACATGTCATCACCGGCGAACTTGTCGCCAGCGCACCGGTCACGCACGAGGTCACGGTCGAACTGGTCGAGCCGATGGGATCGGACACGCTGGTCTGGGCGCAGGTCGCGGGCGAACGTTTCCGGATCCGGATGGACGGGCAGGCGCGGGTCGCCCCCGGCGACAGGCTGCCCATCGGCATCGACCCGTCCCGCGCCTCGCTCTTCGACAAGAAGACCGAGGACCGCCTCTGACACCCGAACTGCGTGCCTGACGGCGCGCGGACCGACCTGACCCTTTTTCCGGTTACCGGGCAGCCGCCACGGCGGGGCCCGTGACCGGACCCCCGGAAAGCCCCTCGTGAAAGGACAGCACATGCCGTCGATCTCGTACCAGCTCTATTCCTCGCGGAACTTCCCGCCGCTTGCCGATACCCTGACCATGCTGGCCGGGGCCGGTTATTCCGAGGTCGAAGGCTTCGGCGGCCTCTATGCCGACCTGCCCGCCCTGCAATCCGGGCTCGACGCGGCCGGGCTGACGATGACCTCGGGCCATTTCGGTCTGGACATGGTCGAGGGCGATCCCGCCCGCACGCTCGAGGTGGCGCGCGCCGTCGGCATGACCCGGGTCTATGTCCCCTTCGTGATGCCGAACGACCGCCCGACCGACGCCGCCGGTTGGGAGGCATTCGGCAAACGCCTGGCCGAGGCCGGCAAGCCCGTGCAGGACGCAGGTTTCGCTTTCGGCTGGCACAACCACGATTTCGAACTGGCCGATCTGGGCGGCGGCACCACGCCACTGGACCTGATCGCGGCCGCCGGGCTGTCGCTTGAACTGGATCTGGGCTGGGTCGGCCGTGCCGGGGCCGATCCGGTGGCCTGGATCAACCGCTTCGGCACGCAGATCTCCTCGGTCCATGTCAAGGACATCGCCCCTGCGGGCGAGGCCACGGACGAAGACGGCTGGGCCGATGTCGGCCACGGCACGATGGACTGGGCCGCGATCCAGCCCGCGCTTCAGGCGCATGGCATCACCCATTACGTCATCGAACACGACAATCCCAAGGATCACCTCCGTTTCGCCACGCGCTCGCTTGCGTCGGTGACGGGCTGGTAAGGACGAAGACCCATGACCAAGCTGCGTATCGGCATCATCGGATGCGGCAATATCTCGACGGCCTATCTCAAGCTTGCGCCGCTGTTCCGGTCGCTCGAACTGGTGGCGGTGGCCGATATCAACATGGATGCGGCCCGCGCCCGTGCCGATGAATTCGGCCTGCGGGCCGACACGGTCGAGGACCTGCTGAAGGCGGGCGACGTGGATGCCATCGTCAACCTGACGGTGCCTGCGGTGCATTACGAGATCACCAAGGCAATCCTCGAGGCGGGCAAACATGCCTATTCGGAAAAACCCGTGGTCCTCAGCCTCGACGAAGGCAAAGCGCTGCAGGAACTGGCCGCGAAGAAGGGGCTGCGGGCCGGTTCGGCCCCCGACACCTTCATGGGCGGGTCGCACCAGCTTGCGCGCGCCGTGCTGGACCGGGGGGATATGGGCCGCATCATCGCGGGCAGCGCCCATGTGATGAGCCACGGGATGGAAAGCTGGCATCCCAATCCGGATTTCTTCTTCCAGCCGGGCGGCGGGCCGGTCCTTGACCTTGGCCCCTATTACATCACCAACCTGATCCAGCTGATCGGCCCGGTGAAATCGGTGGCGGCCCTTGCCAATGCCTCGTTCCCAACGCGCACCATCGGCTCGGGCGCGCGGCAGGGCGAGAGGGTGCCGGTGGACACGCCGACCAACACCCATGCGCTGCTCGAATTCGCAAGCGGGGCCACGGTGACGCTTTCGGCCAGCTGGGATGTCTGGTCCAACCGCCACGGCCCGATGGAGCTTTACGGCGACGAGGGCACGCTTTACGTGCCCGATCCCAACTTCTTCGGCGGCAAGGTCGAGATGGCGGGGTCCGACGGCAAGGTGACGGAGCTGCCGGGGGTCGAGGACCATCCTTTCGGAGCGACGAACATGACCGACGGTCAGGGCAACGGGCGGGCCAACTGGCGCTGCGCCGGTCTGGCCGACATGGCGGCGGCCATCGACGAGGGCCGCCCGCATCGCTGCGGGATCGACCTTGCGGTGCATGCGGTCGATGTCATGGTCTCGATCCTGAAGGCGGGGGCCGAAAGGCGCTGGGTCGACATGACGACCACATGCGAGCGGCCGGCCGCGCTTTCGGCGGCCGCAGCCCGGGCGCGTGACGGGTGACAGACCCCCCGGGGGCCCGCGCGGCCCGCCGGCCTCAGCCCTTCTTCAGCGCCTTCTGGCCCAGAACCTCGGCGATCTGGACCGCGTTCAGCGCGGCACCCTTGCGCAGGTTGTCCGAGACGACCCAGAAGTTCAGGCCGTTGTCCAGGGTCTGGTCCTGTCGGATGCGGCTGACGAAGGTGGCATAATCGCCCACGCATTCGATCGGCGTGACGTAGCCGCCCGGTTCGCGCTTGTCGATGACGAGCACGCCGGGCGCCTCGCGCAGGATGTCGCGGGCCTCGTCCTCGTCCAGGAAATCCTCGAATTCGACGTTCACCGCCTCGGAATGGCCGACGAAGACGGGCACCCTGACACAGGTCGCCGTCACCTTGATCGCAGGGTCGAGGATCTTCTTCGTTTCGACCATCATCTTCCATTCCTCCTTGGTCTGGCCGTCTTCCATGAAGACGTCGATCTGGGGGATGACGTTGAAGGCGATCTGGCGCTGGAACGTCTTCGGCGCGACCTCCTGACCGGGGACATACTTGCCCTTGGTCTGGTCCCAAAGCTCGTCCATCCCGTCTTTCCCGGCGCCCGAGACCGACTGGTAGGTCGACACGACAACCCGCTTGATGCGCGCCCGGTCGTGCAGGGGCTTGAGCGCCACCACAAGCTGTGCGGTCGAGCAATTGGGATTGGCGATGATGTTCTTTTTCCCATAGCCCAACACCGCGTCGGCATTCACCTCGGGCACGACCAGGGGAATGTCGGGGTCGTAGCGGTAGAGGCTGGAGTTGTCGATCACGACACAGCCCGCGGCGGCGGCCCTGGGCGCATAGGTCTTCGTCGCTTCCGAACCGATGGCGAAAAGGGCAATGTCCCAGCCGGTGAAGTCGAATGTATCAAGGTCCTGCGTCTTCAGGGTGCGGTTCCCAAAGCTGACCTCGGTTCCAAGTGACCGGCGGCTGGCAAGCGCCGCAATCTCGTCCACCGGAAACTGGCGCTCGTCCAGGATGTTGAGCATTTCGCGACCCACATTCCCCGTGGCCCCCGCAACGACGATCCGATAGCCCATGCGCTGGTTCCTTCATTCAACCCCGCGCCTCATATACGCGCGGCCTCTGCTGCGAAAGGGGCCTCGACCCGCGCCCACAAGCGACCCGCGCCCCCGCAGACCGAAACCTGCTGCTTCTTTTGTTCAAAAATATCCCGGGGGGAGCGCAGCGGGGGGCAGAGCCCCCCCCCCCCCCCGCCCCCCCCCCCCCCCCCCCCCCCCCCCCCCCCCCGCCGTCGCCCCCGATCACATCGCCCGGCTGTGTCGCCCCTCGGGCGCGAAATAGGCGTCAAGCTCCTGCGCAGCCAGCCGGGCGATCAGCCGCGAGGCCTCGGTCAGCCGGATCCGCCCGTCGCTGACCTCGATCTCGGCACCGAAGCGGCTCCGCAACCGGGCGGTCCGCTCCATCAGACCGGCCATCCCGACACCGTGCCGGTCCGAAAGCGCGTTCAGGTCCAGTTCGAACCGGCACATCAGATCCTCGATCATGTCGGCGCGCAAGCTGTCCTCGGCGCTCATCGCATGGCCGCGCTCGGTCGCCAGCCGACCCTCCTCGACCGCCGTGGAATAGCGCGACGAGGTCGAGATGTTCTGCGCATAGCCCTGCCGAAACCGCGAGATGGCCGAGGCGCCGATCCCGATCAGCGCGTCCGAGCCGTCGTCGGTATAGCCCTGGAAATTCCGCCGAAGCCGCCCTTCGCGGTCGGCCACGGCCAGCGAATCCTCGGGGCGGGCGTAATGGTCGATCCCGATCTCCTGATAGCCGTCCCAGACGAACAGCCTGCGGGCCGTGTCGAACAGCTGCAGCCGCTCTTCGGCCCCCGGCAGGGCATCGGCCGGGATCATCACCTGCCGCTTCGCCATCCAGGGCACATGGGCATAACCGTAAAGCGCCACCCGGTCGGGCGTCATCGACAGCACACGCTGCACCGAATCGGCCATGCGCGCACGGGTCTGGAACGGCAGGCCGTAAAGGATGTCCATGTTGACACTGCCCACCCCGCTGGCGCGAAGCCCCTCGACCACGTCGCGGGTCTCGGCATAGCTCTGGGCGCGGCCGATCGCATCCTGCACCACCGGATCGAAATCCTGCACCCCGATCGAGGCGCGTGTCATGCCCGCGTCGATCAGCGCCTCGATCCGGGCGGCATCCACCTCGGTCGGGTCGATCTCGACCGAGAACTGCAGGTCGCGCGCCAGGGGCCGGAATTCGGTAAGGGCGGCACCCAGTTCGCGAATCATCTGCGGCGACAGAAGCGTCGGCGTACCCCCGCCCAGATGGATCTGGCCCACCTGGACATCAGGTCGCAGGTACCGGCCGACCAGTTCAAGTTCCTTCAACACATATGCAAGATAGGGAACGAGCGGCCGGTCGGTCGCGGTGCCCTGGGTGCGGCAGGCGCAGAACCAGCACAACCGCCGGCAGTAAGGAATATGGACGTAGAGCGAGATCCGGGCACGCGCGGGAATGGCGGAAATCCAGCCCGCCGTCGTCTGCGCATCGACCGCATCCGAGAAATGGTTCGCCGAGGGGTAGCTGGTATAACGCGGTGTCCGGGCGTCGAAGAGGCCAAGTTCCCGCAATCTGTCATGAGAAGACATTGCATCCCCTTCGTGTTTTGGGGTTAAGGTATACAGAGGGATTCTGTAAATCGGAGTTTACACGTCGATGGCCCAGCATGCCGCAGAAGTCGAATGCGCCGACTGCCCGATCCGCCATCGCGCCGTCTGCGCCAAGTGTGAACCCGACGAACTCGATCGGCTCGAACAGATCAAGTATTATCGGCACTACGATCAGGGGCAGACCATCGCCTGGGCGGGGGACGAGATGGGCTTCGTCGCATCGGTCGTACGTGGGGTCGCCACGCTCAGCCACACCCTGGCGGACGGACGGACGCAGATGGTGGGCCTGCTCCTGCCGTCCGATTTCATCGGCCGCCCGGGCCGGACGACCTCGCCCTATGACGTGACGGCGGTCAGCGACGTTACGCTGTGCTGCTTTCGCCGCAAGCCTTTCGAGGACCTGCTCGTCTCGACCCCGCATGTCGCCGAGCGGTTGCTGATCATGTCGCTCGACGAGCTGGATGCCGCGCGGGAATGGATGCTGATCCTTGGTCGCAAGACGGCGCGCGAAAAGCTTGCCAGCCTTCTGACCATCATCGCCCGGCGCGAGGCCTCGATCGGTCTGATCCGCCCCAAGGGCCCGATCGTGATCGACCTGCCGCTGACGCGCGAGGCGATGGCCGATTACCTCGGGCTGACGCTGGAAACGGTCAGCCGCCAGATCAGCGCACTCAAGGGCGAGGGGATCATCCAGCTTGATGGCAAGCGGCGCATCCTCGTGCCCGATATCGGGCGCCTGGTGGATGAGACGGGCGACGACATGGACGGCGGCATCGTCGCCTGACCCTGCGGTCGGGACGGGCCTTGCATCACGTTGGTCGCCTGTCGCAGTCATGCCAGCCGTACTCTCAATGTGCCATGATCAACGGAAGCTCTGCCGTCTCGAGCATGTCACGCGTCGGTCCGCCCAGGATCGCCTGCCGGAAGCGGGAATGGCCATAGGCCCCCATCACCAGCGCCTCGGCATCGCGGTCGCGCAGGAACCGCGTCAACACTTCCGAGATCCGCGGCAGGGTGCGCGACAGGATCGAGACCTCGGCCCGGATGCCGTGCCGGGCCAGCATGACGCAGAGCATGCCGCCGGGATCCGAGCGTTCGGGCGAATGCGTCTGCGGATCGACGATGACGATGTCCACATGCTCGGCCGCCTGCATCATCGGGATCGCCTTGCGGATCGCCGAAAGCGATTCGTCGCCTTCATCCCAGGCTGCGACGATGCGGCTGAAAGGTTTCCCGAATGCCCCCCCATCGGGCGGCACGATCAGGACGGGCGCGTCGGTGCCGAACAACACCGCCTCGACGGTGCTGACCGACAAAAGCCCTCTGCCTGTGCCATAAGGTCGCGCCGCGACGATCAGATCGGAATAGCGCGCCAGCCGCGCGATCATGGATTCGTAGCCCACGCTTGACGCGATGGCCGGCACGACCGACGCCCGGACCGGGGTCAGGGGAAGCTGTCCCCGCACCCATTCGGCCAGCGCCTCCGAGCGTTCACGCGCCTCTGCCAGACCACTGTCCAGCAGCACGGCCGTAGCCCCCATAGGCGCCATTTCATAGCGTGTGGGGTCGATGCCGATGCAGTGAAGGTCCAGATGCGCATCCTCGCGCGCGGCGATGGCCAGCGCGGCCGAGACGGCAGGACCATCCGTTGCGGCATCCGTTACGATGACCGAGATCGACTTGTAGCCCATAGGTGTTTCCTTCCTTGTCCCCGATCATCGTGCCGCCCGACTGTCAGGGGTGCCATGATGCTTATCAATGCCCTGCGCAGAAATGATTGACATGGATCAAGGCACGGGCCGCCCCCCTCTGTGAGAGGAGGATCATGCAGATGGACCGCCGACGCCGCGCGCTTGCACGGGCCAACGGCAGGCTCGGAAAAGGGAACAGACTTCATGTGGAACTGGATCAAGATCGTGGTCTACGGGCTTGTCGCCCTGTTCGCCGCGGTTGCCGCGAATTGGGCACGCGATGTGGGCTATCAGGTGCATGCCCTTCTTTTCATGCTGATCGCGGGCGCGTTGTTCATCTGGGAGATCCGGCGTCTGGACGAGCCCCGAAGCCCCCCGCCGTCGCAGGACGAATACATGGACGACGTGATCCGTGCAGGCGTGATCGCGACGGCCTTCTTCGGCGTGGTGGGCTTTCTTGTCGGCACCTGGATCGCGTTCCAGCTGGCTTTTCCACAGCTCAACTTCGAATGGACGCAGGGCTACGGCAACTTCGGCAGGCTCCGCCCCCTTCACACCTCGGCCGTGATCTTTGCCTTTGGCGGCAACGCCTTGATCGCCAGTTCCTTCTACATCGTGCAGCGCACCAGTGCCGCGCGGCTCTGGGGCGGGAATGCGGCCTGGTTCGTCTTCTGGGGCTACAACCTGTTCATCGTGCTGGCCGCGACGGGCTATCTGCTGGGTGTCACCCAGTCCAAGGAATATGCCGAGCCGGAATGGTATACCGACATCTGGCTGACCATCGTCTGGGTCATGTTCCTGCTGGTCTTCCTCGGCACGCTGATGAAGCGGAAAGAGCCGCATATCTATGTGGCCAACTGGTTCCTGCTGGCCTTCATCGTGACCGTGGCGATGCTGCATATCGTCAACAACCTGTCGATCCCGGTGTCGATCTGGGGGTCGAAATCGGTGCAGGTCTTCTCGGGCGTGCAGGATGCGATGGTGCAGTGGTGGTATGGCCACAATGCCGTGGGCTTTTTCCTGACGG
>JAFIEN010000128.1 GCA_020832515.1 Rubellimicrobium sp.
CTCGACGAAAGCGCCGCGATCATGGACGGGCTGGGCTACACCCGCAACCGTGACGGCATGTGGCAGATGGACGGTCAGACGATCAACGCCACCATCCACGGCTTCGAAGGGATCCACAGCGACATCGTGCCCCTGCTGGTCGAGATGCTGCGCAACGGTGGCTTCGATTCCGCCATCAACTTCGGCACGGATGCCTTCCAGCAGATGGCCGATGGCGCACCGGGGCTTTACATGTTCGGCCACGGGGCCAGCCTCAAGGACCCCTATGCCGCGCTTGAACTGTTCCACGGCCGCTTCAGCGATCCGCTGGGCGTGACGGCGGGCAGCAACCGCTTCTCGCGGCATTCGAACCCCGATTTCGATGCGATCCTCGATGCGATGGCACCGCTGGCCTCGGACGATCCCGAGTTCCTGGAACTGGCCGCGCAGGCGATGGAAATCTACTGGCGCGACACGATCAACATCCCGATCATCCAGTGGCTGCACCGTATCGCCTACAACCAGACCAACTGGACCAACTGGCCGACGGAAGCGAACCCGTCGCTGGGCATGAACGGGGCGTTCTGGGCACATACCGGCCTGCTGGTCGTCGCTACGCTGCAGAAGGCGAACTAGACGTCCTGACACCATCAAAGGGGGCGCGCGGCCCGCAAGGTCGCGCGCCTTTTTCTTCACAGACATCCTCTGGTGCGGAGTGCAGTCCCGATGGCAAAGCTGATCCTGCAACGTCTTGCTTTCCTGCTTCTTGTCATCTGGTCGGCCTCGACCATCATCTTCTTCGTGCCGCGCATGTCGTCGCGCAACGCGATCCGCGAGCGCTTTGCCGAACTTGCCCGCACGGGCGGCTTCGCGCCCGCCGATCTCGAGGCGATCATCTCCTCGATGGAGCAGCAATTCGGCCTGGACCGGCCACTGATCGAGCAGTACTGGGTCTATCTGGGCAACATCCTGCGGATGGATTTCGGCTATTCGCTCAGCCGCTATCCCGCCACCGTGACCGACCTGATCGTGCAGGCCCTGCCCTGGACCATCGGCCTGCTGATCGTCACCACGATCCTGGCCTTCCTGATCGGCAATTTCCTTGGCGCCATCGCCGCCTGGCCGCGCGCACCGCGCTGGGCGCGTGGGATGGCGACGCCCTTCGTCCTGCTGACCGGCGTGCCCCCCGTCATCATGGGGGTGCTGCTTCTGTTCTTCGTGGGCTTCCGCCTGAAGCTGCTGCCGCTGGGGGGCGCCTATTCCATCGGCACCGTGCCCTCGTTGACCTGGGAATTCGCGCTGGACATGCTGCGCCATCAGGTGCTTCCGGCAATGGCCCTTGTCCTGGGCTCGGTCGGCGGCTGGGTCCTGTCGATGCGGGGCATGGGCATCACCATCCAGGGCGAGGACTACGTCACATTCGCCGAGCACAAGGGCCTGACCCCGGGCCGGATCTTCCGCGACTATTACCTGCGCAATACGCTTCTGCCGCAGATGACGGCCTTCGCGCTGGCGCTGGGCACGATCGTCACCTCGGCCATCGTGGTCGAGGCGATCTTTTCGCTGCCGGGGATCGGCACGGCGCTGAACAATGCGATCCGCGCGAACGACTTTCCGGTGATCTACGGGATCGTGCTCTTCATCACCATCGCCGTCGCCACGATCATGGTCGCAATGGAATTCGTCTATCCGCTGCTTGACCCCCGCATCAAGCCACAAACCTGACAGGAGGCGCGCGCCCATGACCATGACCGCTCCCCATCCCGTCGCCGCCCTCGAGGCTGCGGCCCCCGTCCAGCCTTCGCGGCTCTCGATGCTCGCGCGCTATCTGCGGCGCAATGTCAGCCTGTCGGTCGGGCTGTTCATGCTGCTGATGCTCGTGGCGTTCACGGTCATCGGCTACATAGTCATCGATCCGCGTCACGCCTATCCGATGGCCGCGATCCCGCGGCAGCCGCCCAGCGCACAATACCTGCTCGGGACCGATTTCTTCGGGCGTGACCTGCACGCAGCCCTTGTCGTCGGCATGTGGCAGACCGCGGCCATCGGCCTTCTGGCCGGCGGGATCGGCACGATCATCGGGATCGTGCTGGGCTTCACCTCGGCCTATTTCGGGGGCTGGACCGATACCGGCATCCGGTCTGTCTGCCAGATCCTGACGCCGATCCCGGTGCTGCTGATCCAGATCGTCATCGCAGGCTCGCTCGACAAACGGTATGTGACGGTGATGACCATGGCCTGGATCATCGTGCTGCTGGCCTGGATGTGGCCCACGCTGGTGATCCGGGCGCAGGTGCTGACGATGAAGGAACGGCAGTTCGTCGCCGTCGCCAAGCTTTCGGGCGTCAGCGATTTCGGCATCATCTTCAAGGAGATCCTGCCCAACCTTCTGCCCTTCATCGCGGCCGCCTTCGTGGGGCAGGTCTTCGCGGCGGTCTTCGCCTCGTTCTACCTGGCGGTGCTTGGTCTCGGGCCCCTGCGCGAGCCGCTTCTGGGCAACATCATCTGGTCGGCGCAATCGCAGGGCGCCTTCTTCAACGGCTGGTGGTGGTGGCCCATCGCCCCCACCGTCGCGATGATCCTGATCCTGGGGTCGCTCGCCCTCATCAACATGGGGCTGGACGAACTGGCCAATCCCCGCGTTCGCAAGACGGAATAGGCCCATGACAACAACCTGGAGCAGCCAGCCCGTCCTGCGGGTGCAGGGCCTCGAAGTGACCTACTACACCGATCTGGGCCGGGCCAAGGCGCTGGACGACGTGACCTTCAGCCTTGGCGCGGGCGAAAAGATGGGCATGGTCGGCGAAAGCGGATCGGGCAAGTCGACGCTGGCGCTGGCGATGATGCGGATGATCAAGCCGCCGGGCCGGATCGAGGGCGGCACCGTCCATATCGGCGATACCGAACTGATGGGCCTGACCGAAGAGGGGATGCGCAAGGCGCGCCTGTCCAAGATCGCCTATATCCCGCAGGGCGCGATGAACTCGCTCAACCCCGTGACGCGGATCGGGGCGCAATTGGTCGATGCCGTGAAATCGCATGTGTCGGGCGACAGCAATTCCGCGATCAAGGATCGCTGCCTTGCCGCCCTGCGTTCGGTCGATCTGGACGAACGGGTGTTCAACCTCTACGCCCACGAGCTTTCGGGCGGCATGAAGCAGCGTGTCTGTATCGCCATCGGCATCCTGCTGCAGCCGCAGGTCATCATCGCGGACGAACCCACCAGCGCGCTGGATGTCGTGACCCAGCGTCAGGTGATGGAGACGATCGACCGCGTCAAGGACGAGATCAACGCAGCCGTGATCCTGATCGGGCACGACATGGGCCTGATGGCGCAATTCGTCGACAAGGTCGCGGTGATGTATGCCGGGCGGCTGGTCGAGGTGGCCACCGTGCGCGACATGTTCACCAACCCGCGTCATCCTTACGCGCAGGCGCTGATCGAAAGCCTGCCGAACCTGGACAACAAGGGGGTGTTTCAGGGGATCCCCGGCCTTGCGCCCTCGCTTCTGCGGTTGCCTTCGGGCTGTGCCTTCCACCCCCGCTGCACCCATGCGCAAGACATCTGCAAGCAGGTCCGCCCCGAGGTGAACCACATCTCGGACGGCCGCCTTGTCACCTGCCACCTGTTCGACAAGGAGGCAGTCCATGTCCAGTCTGCTTGAGCTACGCGGCGTCTCGAAGACCTATTCACGCGGTCTGATCAACGCCCAGTCCAATGTCGCCCTGCGCGACATCAGCCTGACCCTGAACGAGGATGAACCGACGATCCTGACCGTCGCGGGCGAAAGCGGATCGGGCAAGACGACGCTGGCCATGCTGCTGCTGGGTTTCATCCCGCCGACCGAAGGCCAGATCATCTATCGCGGGCAGGACATCACGAAGCTGCGCGGGGCCGACAAGCTGGCCTACCGGCGCGAGGTGCAGGCCGTGTTTCAGGACCCCTTCGCCGTGTTCAACCCGTTCTACACGGTCGACCACCTGCTGACGGTTCCGATCAAGCGCTTCAAGCTGGCACAGACAAAGGCGCAGGCGCGCGACAAGATGGACGAGGCGCTGACAGCCGTGGGCCTGCGCCCCGAGGATGTGCTGGGCCGCTTCCCGCATCAGCTTTCGGGCGGGCAAAGGCAGCGGATCAACGTGGCGCGTGCTCTGCTGCTCAAGCCGCGCCTTCTGGTGGCGGATGAACCGGTGTCGATGGTCGATGCCTCGCTGCGCGCCAATATACTTGAGACATTGCGCAACCTGCAGCGCGATCATGGCGTGTCGATCATCTACATCACGCATGACCTGACCACCGCCTATCACATCGCCAAGTCGATCATCGTGCTCTACCGTGGCGGTGTGATGGAGGCGGGCAATGTGGACGATGTCATCAAGTCGCCCCAGCATCCCTATACGCGGCTTCTGGTCGACTCGATCCCTTGGCCCAACCTTGACCAGCGCTGGGGCGAGACCAAGATCATCGCCCGCGAACAGGGCGTGGGTGCCGATGGCTGTCCGTTCCAGTCGCGCTGTCCTCAGGCGATGGCGCGGTGTTCGACCCGGCCCCCGCTGTTCCAGATCAAGCCCGAACAGGCCGCCGCCTGCTACCTGCATTCCGAAAACCCCGAGATCGCGTCCAAGAGGCTGACCGAACTCCTTCCCGTGTGAGATCATGATCAGAATTGCCGAATTCATCGCCCCCACACCGACGCCGGTGTGGAAACTCGCTCAGCAGGCGGGCGTCACTCTGGCTGTGGGGGGGCTGCCCTTCGACGACCTGCGGCCCGGTGAGGGGCTGTGCGACCTTGCCCCCCTCACCCGCATGAAGCAGCGCTACGAAGACAACGGCTTCGAGCTTGTCGTGATCGAGGCGCGCCCGCCGCTGAACCTTGCCAAGCGGGGCCTTCCGGGGCGGGATGAGGAGATCGACACCGTCTGCACCCTGATCGAGAACATGGGCAAGCTGGACATCCCGGTCTGGTGCTATGAATGGATGACGGATTTCAACTGGGTCCGCACGAACATGGCCACGCCGTCGCGCGGCGGCTCTGTCGTGACCAGCTTCGACCTGAACGACGTGCCCGAGGATCTGACGAAAGAGCCGCCCATCGACGAGGAGATGTTGTGGGAGACGCTGGAGTATTTCCTGCGCCGTGTCCTGCCGGTGGCCGAGAAGGCGGGGGTGAAGCTGTCGATGCATCCCGACGATCCGCCGCTGTCGCCCATTCGCGGGGTGGGCCGGATCATGCGCAGCATCGAGAATTACCAGCGCCTGATCGACCTTGTGCCCAGCCCGATGAACACGATCACCCTTTGTCAGGGCAATTTCACGCTGATGACGGATGACCTGCCGGGCGTGATCCGCCATTTCGGCAACAAGATCAGCTTCGTCCATTTCCGCGACGTGCAAGGCGTGCCGACGAAGTTTCACGAGACATGGCACGACGCCGGCAAGACCGACATGCTGGCCTGCATGAAGGCCTATCGCGACATCGGCTTCGACGGCGTTCTGCGCCCTGATCACGTGCCCACCGTCGAGGGCGACAGCAACGAGGATGCCGGCTATTCCGCCTTCGGGCGGCTGTATGCGATCGGCTATATCCGGGGGCTGCAGGAGGCCGTCTATGGGGAAGGCAGGGCACAATGAAGATCGCCGTCACCGGCAGCACCGGCCGGATCGGGTCCGAGATCGTTCGTCAGGCACTGGCGCGCGGGGATGAGGTGGTGGGGATCGACCGGGTCGCCCCCGAGACCGCGCCCCAAGGTTACAGCTTCGTTCTGGCCGAGGCGACCGATTACGAGGCGATGGTTGCGGCGCTTGCGGGCTGCGACGCGCTGATCCACATGGCCGCAATCCCGGCCCCGGGTCGCGATCCCGACCATATCGTCCACAACAACAACGTGGTCGGCAGCTACAACGCGCTGCGCGCAGCGCTCGAGCATGGCATCTTCCGCATCTCGCAGGCCTCGAGCGTGAATGCCATCGGGCACAGTTTCAGCATCCGGTCACGCTACGACTATTTCCCGCTGGACGAGGATCATCCGAACTATTCCGAGGACCCCTATTCGCTGTCCAAATGGATCTGCGAACAGCAGGCTGACGCCTTCGTCCGGCTTGAACCCCGGATGAGCATCGCCAGCATGCGGTTCCACTGGGTGACCGACGACCTGTCGAAACTGCGCGAGGTCTATGTGCCCGGCGGCTGGGACATCACCAAGAACCTTTACGCCTACACGCGGCTGGATTGCGCTGCCGATGCCTGCTTGCGCGCGGTGGACCGCGATCTGGGCGGGCATGAGGTCTTCTACATCGTCGCCCCCGACACCGGCAGCCCGATCCCGAGCATGACGCTGGCCGCCGAGCATTTCGAGGATGTGCCGATCAAGGGCGACATGTCGGGGCGGCGGTCGTTCTTCTCCTCCGCCAAGGCCGAGCGCGTACTGGGCTGGGTTCATCCACCGCTGGACAGTATCTGAGGCGCAGGCCTCTTGGGGAAAAGACCATGAAGATCAGGGATATAAAGGTCATCGTCGCCTCGCCGGGGCGTAACTTCGTGACGGTCAAGATCATCACCGACGAGGGCCTGTACGGCATCGGCGACGCGACGGTGAACGGCCGCGAGAAGGCCGTCGTCGCCTATCTCGAGGAACATGTCATCCCCTGCCTGATCGGCCGCGATCCGATGCAGATCGAGGATATCTGGCAGTATCTTTACAAGGGCGCCTATTGGCGGCGCGGGCCGATCACCATGGCCGCCATCTCGGGCATCGACATGGCGCTGTGGGATATCAAGGGCAAGGCGGCGAACATGCCGCTCTATCAACTGCTTGGCGGCGCCTCGCGCGAGAAGGTGCTGATCTACCAGCATGTCGGCGGCCTGACGATCGAAGAGACGGTCGAGGGGGTGGTGGCGCTGAAGGAGGCGGGCCTCGAGGCGATCCGGGCGCAGGTCTCGATCCCCGGACTGCCGCCGATCTATGGCACCGGCAAGGCCAAGGATCAGGATTCGGACGTGTTCCGGCAGGGCCTGCCCACCGAAGAGGTCTGGGCCACCCACAAATACCTGCCGCTGGTCCCCAAGCTGTTCGAGAAGCTGCGCGATACGGTGGGCTATGACGTCCACCTGCTGCACGATGTCCACCACCGCCTGACACCGATCGAGGCGGCACGGCTGGGCAAGGACCTCGAACCCTTCCGCCTGTTCTGGCTCGAGGATGCGGTGCCCGCCGAACTGCAGGAGGGCTTCCGCCTGATCCGCCAGCATACGACCACCCCGCTGGCACTGGGCGAGATCTTCAACACGATCTGGGATTGCCAGCAGCTCATCTCGGAACAGCTGATCGACTATATCCGCGTGACCTCCGTCCATGCGGGCGGCGTGACCGGCCTACGGCGCATCTTCGACTTCGCCTCGATCTATCACGTCCGCAGCGCCTGCCACGGGCCGATGGATGTGTCGCCCGTGGCGATGGGGGCGAATGTCCATGTCGACCGCTGGGTGCCCAATTTCGGCATTCAGGAATATTCCGGCTATACCGAGGCCACGCATGAGATGTTCCCGCATTCGTGGAGCCAGGACAAAGGCTATCTCCTGACCGGCGAGGCGCCGGGGCATGGTGTGGACATCGACGAAAAGGTCGCCGCGAAATACCCCTATGAGCGGGCCTATCTGCCCGTGGCGCGGGCCACCGACGGCACGCTCTGGAGCTGGTAAGATGAAGATCACCGATATCAAGCCTTTCCCCGTCTGGATCGGCCATCGCAACCAGATGCTCGTGAAGGTCGAAACCGATGAAGGCCTGTTCGGCTGGGGCGAAAGCGGGCTGTCGGGGCGGGAAAAGGCGGTTCAGGGCGCGGTCGAACATTTCCGTGAATTCCTGATCGGACGCGATCCCACGCTGATCGGCGCGATCTGGCAGGAGGTCTATCGCAGCCAGTATTTCGAGGGCGGCCGCGTGCTGCAGGCGGCGCTTTCGGCCATCGACATCGCGCTGCATGACATCAAGGGCAAGGCGCTGGGCGTGCCGGTGCACCAGCTTCTGGGCGGCAAGCAGCGCGAGGTGATCCCCACCTTCGCCTCGACCAGCAGCGCCAAGGCCGACACGATGATCGAACAGGCGCAGAAGCTGATGGCGGCGGGCTGGACCGCGATCCGCTTTTTCCCCGATTTCACCGACGAAGGCCGCATCTTTGAGCCGCGCGAGCATATCGCCTCGACGGCGCGCGCCTGCGTCAGGGGCCGCGAGGCGCTGGGCGACGAGGTGGTGCTGGGCATCGACTGGCACCACCGGCTGTCGGTGGCCGAGGCGGCAAGCTTCTGCCAGAAGATGCCGTCGGGCACGCTCGATTTCCTCGAAGAGCCGATCCGCGACGAGACGCCCGAGGCCTATGAACAGCTTCGCCGCCTGACCGACGTGCCCTTCGCCATCGGCGAGGAGTTCGCCTCCAAATGGCAGTTCCTTCCTTACATCGAACGCGGCCTGCACGAGTTCAATCGGATCGACATCTGTAACGTGGGCGGGCTGACCGAAGCGATGAAGGTCGCCGGCTGGTCCGAGGCACATTACGTCGACATGATGCCGCACAACCCGCTGGGCCCGGTCTGCACGGCGGCCACGATCCATTTCTCGGCCGCGGTGGCGAATTTCGCCTGGCTCGAGACGCGCGTGAACCCCGATGACCTCTATGGCGGCGGCGCGGCCGATGACGTGTTCCTCCAGCAGCCCCGCCTTGAGGGCGCCGTCTACCCGGTGCCCGACACCCCGGGCCTTGGCATCGAGATCGACGAGGCCGCCCTGACGCGCGAGGCGTTCCGCTTCTGGGAAGCGCCGCATCTGCGGCGGCGCGACGGCTCCGTCACCAACTGGTAAAGCCTGAAAGGCAAAGACCCATGACCATCACCAAGGACATCACCCGCCCGCCCAAGGAAACCGTCGACGCCATCCGCGCGATCGGCGCCGCCACCTGTTCGGCGACGCTTGCCCATCTGGGCATCCGCAACGCGCATATCACCGGCCCGGTCAGCTGGCACAAGGGCAAGGTCATGGCAGGCCCCGCGCTCACGCTTCTGATGATGCCCAAGCGCGAGGACCTCTATCAGGACGGCGAGTACGAGGATGTGGAAAAACAGCTGCACCGCCATGTGCTTTACTGCGCGCAGGATGGCGATGTGGTCGTGGTGGATGCGCGCGGCGACATGACGGCGGGCATCTTCGGCGAGATGATGATGACCTATTTCAAGGGCCGCGGCGGCGCGGGCCTCGTGATCGACGGCTGCATCCGCGACTATCCCGGCCAGCGCGAACTGGACATGCCGATGTGGATCCGGGGCGTCACGCCCAATTTCCACACCCAGACCGGCCTCATGCCCTATGACTTCAACTGCCCCATCGCCTGCGGCGGCGTGACGGTGCTGCCGGGCGATATCATCGTGGCCGATGACGATGGTGCGGTCTGCGTGCCGGCGGCCATGGCCGACGAGGTGATCTCCAAGTCGCATAGCGATCACGAATGGGAAGAGTTCACCAAGATCAAGCTGCTCGAGGGCGGCTCGCTTCAGCGCTATTACCCGCTGCACCCGGACGCCCGGCCCGAATACGAGGCCTGGAAGAAAGCCAACGGCAAGTGAGCGGAAGGGGAACAGGACCATGAAGATCACCGACCTCAAATGTGCGGTCATCGCGGGCAGCCCCGTGATCCGCATCACCACGGATGAGGGCATCACCGGCTGGAGCCAGATCGAGACGCCTAAACCCTATGTCGTGCCGCAGGTGCGCGACCTGCGCGACTGGATCGTCGGGCAGGATCCCCGGCTGGTGGAACGGGTCATGAAGCGCATCCGGGTGCGGGGCGGCTTCAAGCCCTTCGGCTCGGCCGTCAGCGCGATCGAACATGCGCTTTGGGATATCGCGGGCAAGGCGGCCGGCGTGCCGGTGCACCGGCTTCTGGGCGGCAAGGTGCGCGATCAGGTGCGCAGCTACCGCACGCTGTACCAGCAGGAACTGGGCGTCGGACATACGCCGGACGATTACCGCAAATGGGCGGACTACGGGAAGGCGCTGGACGGCGGCTGGACCATGTTCAAGCTGCCGACGGCGTTCCATTCCTCGATGGTCGCCCAGTTCCCCGATTTCCACTATGGCGAGGTGCAGAAGAATGCGCCCTATCCCTATCCGCACAAGGGGCTGATGAGCGAAGAGGCGATGAAGCACCTTGTCGCCTGCGTGACGGCCGCGAAAGAGGCGCTGGGGCCGGGATACGAGCTTGCGGTCGACGCAGGCCCGGGCTTCCTGCCGCGCGACGTGCTGCGCTTTGCCCGCGCGGTCGAGCCGCTGCATCTTCTGTGGATCGAGGATTCGATCACCGGGGATTATTCGCCTTACGTCAACCACGACGTCTACCGCGAAGTGACGATGGCCACCGCGACACCGATCCACACCGGCGAGCAGATTTATCTGCGGCAGAACTACAAGCACCTGATCGAAAGCCATGCGGTGAACGTGATCGGCCCCGACCCCTGCGATGTGGGCGGGCTGGCCGAGATCAAGTGGATCGCCGAACATGCCGATCTGCACGGCATCGCGATTGCGCCGCATGGCACGGCGAACGGCATTCTGGGGCTGGCGGCGCTGATCCAGGTGTCGGCGGTGCTGCCGGATAATTTCATCGCCTTCGAATATCCCGCCCGGTTCGAGCCCTTCTGGTATGACATCACCGAAGGCTTCGACGGCCCGCCGGTCAAGGGTGGTCTGATCGACGTGCCAGACAGGCCGGGGCTGGGGGTGGACCTGATCCCGAGCAAGGCGAAGAAATACCTCGGCGATGGGGACTCGGATTTCTTCGACTGACCGGATACCGGCGGGGGGGGCGGAATTTGGCCAAATTCCGCCTGGCCGCATTTTGGCAAAATAGGCCCGCCCAACCTGACGCAGGGTTTTACCGCCCCCGGCGGGGGGCACCCGCCCAAACCGTCAGGCGGGGGCGGCCGGGGG
>JAFIEN010000129.1 GCA_020832515.1 Rubellimicrobium sp.
CACCGTGAACAGGCCAAGCATCATGCGGGCGCCCATCAGTTCCTCGGGCGGCAGCATTCCCATCGCGTCAAGGCTGTCAAGCAGCCTGTTGGCACCGTTCACCTGCAGCGTCAGCGCGCCTTCGGGACGCGGGAAGCCGCCGAATGTGGCGTAATCCTCGTTGTCGAAGGTGAAGGCCCCGTTGCCCGAAAGCTGGGCCCCGCCAATCGCCACGACCAGATCGTTGAGCGACAGCGACACAAGTTCGCCCGGAACGTCGCCCATCATGCCCATCATCATCAGCTCATCCGGGTCCGAGATGCCGACGAACAACTGGGCCGTGCCGGTCAGGTCGAGGATGAAGGTCGCCGGATCGCGCGAAAAGACCCCCATCGGATCGACCATGCCCCACAGGTCGTCGCTCACGACCAGATCCGCAAGCGTCAGACCGAAGCCGAACTCGGCCGGTTCCTCGGAAGCGGCAAGCGGCATGAAGAAGGCTGCACCATATTCGCCCAGGGTCGCAGAGACCGGCATCGGCATCATGTCACCCTCGACCTCGACCGCGATGCCGAAGGACACGGCGCTGTAACCCAGCGCGTCGGCGTCGATGGCGAATTCCGTCTCGCCGCTGTCGACGGTCAGCGCGACGATCGTCTCCATGCCCCATTCTGAGACATTGGCGAAATACCCCGTCCCGCCGAAACTGTAGCCGCCGCTGAAGGCAAGGCCGTTGGCGAACATGTCTTCGGGTTCAAGTTCCGGGTCCATGGGAACGAGCGCCACGAAATCCGCCACGATGTCCTGGACCTGGCCTGCGATGTCGACCGACAGCTCGCTCCAGGGATCGACCAGGTTGAACAGCAGGTCCAGCGATCCGGCCGACATCTCGAACTCGATCCCCTGCAGATCGCCGTAGACGAGTGTGTAGACCATCGACAGGTCGTTGAACACGGCGCTGCCGCTGGCTTCGCTTTCGTTCCCCTCTTCGATCACCTCGTCGAGCGAAATGGCATAGCGGTCGGCCGACAAGGCGTAGGTCTGAACCTCGGGCGAGCCGCTCACGGTGATGTCGAGGCCCTGATGCCTGACCGCCATGTTCACGACCGACTCGCTGCCATCCCAAAGCAGGCTCGTCACGACGATGGGGATCTCTTCGGACATGTTGACCGAGACGGAACCGTCGCCTTGTTCGGTGAAGGTCATCGAGTTGATGGTCACGACCACCACTTCGGTCCCGGTGTCCGAGGTCACGACGATGTCGCTGACAGTCAGGACGTCACCTGCGAAGACTTCGCCACCGACCGCGAGGTCGTCGCCCACGGCCATCGACAGATTGTCCTTCCACGACTCCCAGACGTCCTGCGCGCTCAGATCCGCCAGCGCGGCCTGCGCCGACAGGATAGCCACAACCGACACGGCCGATGTGCCCAATCTCGAAATGATCATTTCTCTACCTTCTCCGGGTGCAAATATTGATACCGTAGCATTCCCTGACAATCGATCGCGGTCAAGGTATGGAAAAGTGGACCGAAGGTGGTCAGGAAATTCATCAACCAACCGGGCCGTGGAGAAAGATGTCATGGAATTGTCGGGAAAAACTGTCTTGATCACGGGTTCAAGCCGCGGGATCGGAGCTGCGGCCGCGCGGGCCTTTGCCGATGCCGGGGCAAGGGTCGCGCTGATTGCGCGCGACGGTGATGCCGTGGCCGAACTGGCGGGTGAAATCGGGCCGGATCGCGCGCTTGCGATTCCCTGCGATGTTTCGGTCTGGTGGCAGGTCGAGGCCGCGATGCGCGCCACGGTCAAAAGCTTCGGCGGCTGCGACGTGCTGTTGAACAATGCCGCCGTCATCGACCCGATCGGCCCGATGGACACGCTCGATCCCGAAGATTGGGGGCGGGCGATGGACATCAACCTTCGCGGGGTCTTTCACGGGATCCGGGCGGCCCTGCCGGTGATGCTGGCACAGGGCGCGGGCACGGTGCTGACCGTCTCGACCGGCGCGGCGCACCGGGCGATGGAAGGGTGGTCGGCCTATTGCGCGTCAAAGGCCGGGGTCGCCATGCTGACCGAGTGCCTGCATCTGGAATACGCGGCCCGCGGCATCAGGGCGCTTGGCCTGTCGCCCGGCACGGTCGCGACCGGGATGCAACGGCGGATCAAGTCCTCCGGCCTGGGCCCGGTCGCCCGGCTTGACTGGGAGGATCACATTCCACCCGAATGGCCCGCGCGCACGCTGGTCTGGATGGCCGGGTCCGAAGCGCGCGAGGAATTCGCCGGGCAGGAGCTTTCTCTGCGCGACGAGGATTTGCGGCGGCGGGTCGGCCTGGTCGAAGGGTAAATGCGGGCGGGGCGTCGGGGACGCGCCCCTGACGGACCCCTGACGGACCACTGACGGACCCCACCCGGACCCACCAAGGAGCATATCGTGCCGCACCATGCACAGGACTGCGATGCGCTGGTCATCGGCGGCGGACCCGCAGGGCTGATGGCGGCCGAGGCAATTGCCGGGGCGGGCCATCGCGTGATCCTGGCCGAGGCAATGCCGACGGTCGGGCGCAAGTTCCTGATGGCCGGGAAATCGGGGCTGAACCTGACGAAGGACGAACCGCTTGACCGGCATCTGGACGCCTTCGCCTTCGGCGGCGGGGCCGGGATGCCACCGATGGTCGCCGCGGCCCTGCGCGACTTCGGACCGCAGGCGGTGATGGACTGGGCAAAGGGTTTGGGCCAGCCGGTCTTTACCGGCAGTTCGGGGCGGGTCTTTCCGGTGGCGATGAAGGCATCGCCCCTGTTGCGCGCCTGGATCGCCAGGCTGCAGGCGGACGGGGTGGAGATCCGCACCCGCTGGCGGTGGCAGGGCTGGCGCGAGGGCGCGGCCCTGTTCTCGACCCCCGGTGGCAAGGTCGCGATCCGGGCCGGGGCGACGGTCCTTGCGCTGGGCGGGGCAAGCTGGGCGCGGCTTGGTTCGGACGGGGCATGGGTGCGGCATCTGGCGGGCAAGGTCGCACCGTTCCGCCCAGCGAACATGGGGCTGCGCGTGGACTGGTCGCCCCATATGGCCGCGCATCTGGGCCAGCCGGTCAAGGCGGCGGTGCTCCAGCCGGGCGACAGGCGGGTGACGGGAGAATTCGTGATCTCGGCCCGCGGGCTCGAGGGTGGGGGGATCTATGCAGTCTCGGCCGCGGTGCGCGACGGGGCACCGTTGACGCTGGACCTTGTGCCGCATCTGACGGTCGACGCGTTGCGGGCGGCGCTGGCCCGCCCGCGCGGCAAGGCGACGGTGGCCGCGCATCTACGCAAGGTGCTGCGGCTGGATCCGGTGCGTCTTGCGCTGCTGCAGGAATTCGGCCGGCCCCTGCCCGACGACCTTGCCCCCCTGCTGAAGGCGCTGCCCGTCCGGCACGCCGGCCCCCGCCCGATCGACGAGGCGATCTCGACCGCAGGCGGCCTGAGGTTCGACGCGCTGGACGATCGCCTCATGCTGCGCGGCAGGCCGGGCCTGTTCGCCGCGGGCGAAATGCTGGATTGGGAAGCGCCGACCGGCGGCTATCTGCTGACGGCCTGCCTTGCCACCGGCCGCCATGCCGGGCGTGGGGCCGCCACATGGCTGGCACAAAGGCGCGAAAACTGACATGTCAGCACCCCGCCCGACCTTGACTTTCCGCCCCGGATACCCGACCGCTTGCCCCCGAACATATCCCTGCGGGCGGAGGAAAGTGCCATGAAACTGTTGCGTCACGGAGAGCCGGGTGCCGAAAAGCCGGGCATCCTCGACACGGACGGCACGATCCGCGACCTGTCGGGCGTGGTGGCCGATATCGGCGGCGATGTGATCTCGGACGCAGGGCTCGCGGCGCTGCGCGGGGTCGATCTTTCGGCGCTGCCCGTCGTGGACCCCGCAACCCGGCTTGGCCCCTGCGTTGCGGGCACAGGCAAGTTCATCTGCATCGGCCTCAACTATGCCGACCATGCCGCCGAAAGCGGCCTGGCCGTCCCGCCCGAGCCGGTGATCTTCATGAAGGCCACCAGCGCGATCTGCGGGCCGAACGACCCGATCATCATCCCCCGCACCTCGGAAAAGACCGACTGGGAGGTGGAACTGGCCGTCATCATCGGGACGAAGTGCAAATATGTGTCCGAAGCGGATGCCCTGAATTACGTCGCGGGTTATGCCGTGGCCAATGACGTGTCCGAGCGCGCCTTTCAGGCCGAACGCGCGGGCCAGTGGACCAAGGGCAAGAGCTGCGACAACTTCGGCCAGCTGGGCCCCTGGCTTGTCACCCGCGACGAGGTGGCCGATCCGCAGAACCTGTCGATGTGGCTTACCGTGAACGGCGAGACGATGCAGAACGGCTCGACCAAGACGATGGTTTACGGCGTGGCCCATGTCGTCAGCTACCTGAGCCAGTTCATGACGCTGCATCCGGGCGACGTGATCTCGACCGGGACGCCGCCGGGTGTGGGTCTGGGCATGAAGCCGCCGCGTTACCTCAAGGCCGGCGAGGTGGTCGAGCTGGGGATCGAGGGGCTGGGCCAGCAGCGGCAGGACGTGGTCGCCGACATCTGAGAGGGCCTCGGCTCCGACAGATCACAGCCAGAAAGCAGGCCGATCCCGATGCCGGGCACGCCCTTCACCGATCCTTGGACCCTTGCGGTAGGCCTGCTGGGTGCCGTCATCATCGGCCTTGCCAAGGGCGGGCTGGGTGGTGTCGGCATCCTTGGCGTACCGGTGCTTGCGCTGATCATGTCGCCGGTGCAGGCTGCCGGCATCCTGTTGCCGGTGCTGATCGTGACCGACGGCTTCAGCCTGCGGGCCTGGTGGAAAAGCTGGGACAACCGGACACTGGCGTTGATGATGCCCGGGGCGATCATCGGGATCGCGATCGGCTGGGCAACGGCGGCGCTTGTGTCGGACGCGGTGGTGCGGCTGATCGTCGGGGTGATCGCGGTGCTGTTCGTCCTGCGCTGGGCGACCCAGGGGCAGGTGGCCCGCGCGCGGCAGCGCAACCACAATGCGCCGGCGGCGACGATCTGGGGCGGCCTTGCGGGCTATACAAGCTTCGTGGCCCATGCCGGCGCACCGCCCTTCTCGGTCTACACGATGCCGCTCAGGCTCGACCCCAAGCTCCTGACCGGGACAAGCGTCGTGTTCTTTGCCATCGTCAACGTGATCAAGCTGGTCCCCTATTTCGCGCTGGGCCAGTTCGACACGTCGAACCTGACTGCCTCGGCGATGATGATCCCGGTCGCGGTGGTCTTTGTCTTTGTCGGGGCGTGGATCATCCGGCAGATGCGGGCCGAGGTGTTCTATCCATTCACCTATGCGATGGTGATGCTGGTCGGGATGAAGATGATCTGGGACGGATGGGCCGAGCTCTAATCGTGGGATAGCGCCAACAATCCCGTTGCGTGGCTAGGCCACCGGGTGCAAGTAGCGCGAAGAGTCGCATGAAAGGGAGGGGTCTCATGACCATCCGCACCGTCGTCTGGGGCGAGAACGTCCACGAACAGAAGAACAAGATCGTCGCGCAGATCTATCCCCAGGGGATGCACCAGTGCATTGCCGATGCGCTGAACACCGATCCGGCTATCAGCGCCACCTGCGCCACCCTGCAGGAGCCCGTGCACGGCCTGCCGGCCGCGCGTCTGGCGGAAACGGATGTGTTGATCTGGTGGGGCCATGCCGCGCATGGTGATGTCAAGGACGAGGTGGTCGAGCGCGTGGTCCAGGCCGTGTGGTCGGGGATGGGTCTGATCGTGCTGCATTCGGGCCATTTCTCCAAACCGTTCAAACGCCTGATGGGCACGTCGTGCAACCTCACCTGGCGCGAGGCCGGCGAGCGCGAGCGGCTTTGGCTGACCTCGCGCAACCATCCCATCGCCGCCGGCCTGCCCGCCCATTTCGAGCTTGAGAACGAGGAAATGTACGGCGAGCCCTTCGGCGTGCCCGACCCGCTGGAAACCGTCTTCGTCAGCTGGTTCCAGGGCGGCGAGGTGTTCCGCTCGGGCCTGACCTACAAGCGCGGCGCGGGCTCGATCTTCTACTTCCGCCCGGGACACGAGACCTATCCGACCTATCATGATGCAAATGTGCAGAAGGTCATCGCCAATGCGGTGAAATGGGCCCATAACCCGCAGCCCCGGATCGAGAACGTGACCCTGGCTCCCAATGTGCCGGTGGAAACCGCGCTCGAACCCATCGAGCAGCGCGGGCCGCGCCTGCATCAGGCGGGCGAGGAGGGTTTCCATTGACGCCGCTGCGCATCCTGGTCGTCGGCACCGGCGGCATGGCCCGGTCCCATGTCGAGACCTATCAGAAGATCGAGGGCGTGTCGGTCGTCGCCGGTGTGGACAACAACCCCGACCGTCTGGCCGCCTTCAACAAGACCCACGGGATCGGCCACGGCTTCGCATCGGTCGACGAGGCGATCGCCTGGGGCGATTTCGACGCGGTGTCGAACGTCACGCCCGATGCCGTTCACCATGCGACCACCCTGCCCCTTCTGGCCGCGCGCAAGCATGTGCTGTGTGAAAAGCCGCTGGCCGCGAATTATGCCGATGCGCTCGACATGGCGGTCGCGGCGCAAAAGGCGGGCGTGGTGAACATGGTCAACCTGACCTATCGCAACGTGCCCGCGCTGATCCATGCCGCCACGCTGGTGGCCGACGGCGCCATCGGCGAGGTGCGGCATCTCGAGGCCTCGTATCTGCAAAGCTGGCTGACCCAGCCCGCCTGGGGCCACTGGGACAAGGAAAGCCAGTGGCTCTGGCGGCTGTCGACGGCGCATGGGTCGCTGGGGGTGCTGGGGGATGTCGGCGTCCATATCCTCGACTTCGCCACCCATGCGGCGGGGCTTGCCGTCACAAATGTCTCGTGTCGGCTGGCCACGTTCCACAAGGCGCCCGACGACCGGATCGGGGACTATGTGCTGGACGCCAACGACAGCGCCACGATGCAGGTCCGGCTTGAAAACGGGGCGATCGGCGTGGTCCATGCCTCGCGTTTTGCCAGCGGGCATCTGAACGACCTGACGCTGCGACTTTTCGGAACGAAGGGCGGGCTTGAGGTCAGCTTCCACAATGCCGTCAGCCGCCTGCGCGGGTCGATGGGCGACGATATGCTGAAAGGCACATGGACCGAGATCGACTGCCCGCCGGTCAGGACGAATTACGAACGCTTCGTCGCGGCGATCCGCGAAGACCACCAGGAACTGCCGGATTTCGCCCGGGGTGCGGCGCTGCAGAAGGTGCTGGATCAGGCGGTTGCCTCGGACGCGCAATCAAGCCTCGACCTGCCGGTCTGACAGGGTGGAACAACAGTGGGCGGGCCGGGGCGGCGATGCCCCGGCCCATCCTTTGTTGCCCAGCCGTTAACAAGGTGTTTTGACATTCGCGCTAATTCCCGATTCTGTGAGGCCGAGAGACAGGGGAACGGCGCGCATGAAGGTTTCGGTCACGTTCGAGAACGACATCGGCCCCAAGGGCAGCGGCCCGGTC
This sequence comes from Rubellimicrobium sp., assembly GCA_020832515.1. GTDB lineage: Bacteria > Pseudomonadota > Alphaproteobacteria > Rhodobacterales > Rhodobacteraceae > JAFIEN01. The sequence continues at coordinate 7,483 of JAFIEN010000129.1, forward strand.
ACCGTGGGCTGGTATCTTGCCGAACAGAAGGGCGGGATCATCTACTATCCGCCCGAACGGGTACGTTCGGTCGATCTCAACCGCAAGCATGCCAAATCCGCCTCGCGCTGTCCGGCGGTGATCAACCTTGAAAGCCGGCATTTCCTGATCCGCTGCCCCTTCGACCTCAACCTCGGCTTCGCGCGCGACGACAAGGGCAAGCCCGTGCTGCGCAACCTCTCGGGCGATGCAAGCGCGGTCAGGGCCTCGAAGCTGGGCGAGAAGGTGCACATCACCTCGGAAGTGGAATGGCGCAATGCCGATGTGCCGACGATCCAGCTGTCGCTGCCCTATGTCTTCATCGCCGACGAACCCGTCTACATGAGCCAGGTCGCGCCCTTCATGCATTACGCGCGCGAACCCCTTCCCGGCACGATCTTCGGCGGGCGCTTTCCGATCCATGTCTGGCCGCGTCCGCTGATGTGGGCCTTCGAATGGCATGACACGTCCAAACCGCTGCGCATCGCGCGGGGCGATCCGCTGTTCTACGCGCTGTTCGAGACCGCGCCACAGGACCGCTCCATCGCCGTGGTCGAAACCGAGGTGACCGACGACCTCAAGGACTACATGGAGCTGATCTCCGGTGCGGTGAACTACGTCAACCAGACCTTCTCGCTCTTCGAAGCGGCCGAGGCGCGGCGGCCCGAGACGCTGGTCAGGCCGGTTGCGCGCCGCCGGGCAGCCCAGGATCAGGGATAGGCCGGGATGGCTGCAGCCCTGCCCACCGCGCTTCCCGCGCTCCGGGCCGAGGCGGTCCGGCGGCATCAGGCGGGCGAGGGCGAGGCGGCGCTGGCCGCCTATGCGGCCTATCTGTCGCGCGCGCCCGGCGATGGCGGCATGTGGACGAATTACGGTGTCCTGCTCAGGACGCGCGGCCAGCACGATCTGGCTGTCGCAGCCCAGGAACGCGCGCTGGCCCTGATGCCCGAGGCGGCCTCGGTGCTGAACAATCTGGCCAATGTGCTGGGCGATATCGGTGCGCTGGACCGCGCGCTCGACCTGCGGCGACGGGTTCTGGCGCAGACGCCCGACGATTCGGCGCAAAAGGCGATGCTGGGCAAGGCCCTGCGCACCTCCGGCCGTCTGGACGAGGCGATCGAGGTGCTGACCGCCGCCCTTGCCACCCATCCGCAGGAGGCCGAACTCGAGGTGCAACTGGCCATGGCGCTTCTTGCCGCGCGCCGCCATGCTGAGGGTTTTCGCCATTTCGACGCGCGCTGGCGGACGGGCGAACTGACCCCGCGCAGCATCGCCAGGCCCAAATGGCAGGGCGAACAGCTTGACGGCAAGACGATCCTCGTGATGCCGGAACAGGGCTTCGGCGATGCGATCGCCTTTGCCCGCTTCCTGCCCGTCCTGCGCCGCTACAACCCCGCCCGCGTCTTCCTGCACTGCGAACGCCCTCTGGAACGGCTGTTCGCCCGTGTCGAGGGGGCGGACCGGGTCGGCCGCGACCTGCCGCTGGACGAGGTCGATCTGTGGACCAACATGATGGACCTGCCCGTCCCCCATTTCGAGGCGACCGAGGCGATCCCCGCCCCCACCCGCCTGACGATCCCCGAGGACAGCCGCCAGCGCGCCTTCGCCCTGACCGCGCCTTTCGCCGACCGCTTCAAGGTGGGCGTGGTCTGGTCGGGCAGCGTGACCTATCGCGGAAATGCCTTCCGGTCCTTTCCGCACCGCGCGTTTCACACACTTCTCGACCTGCCCGACCTGCAGATGTTCTCGCTCTACAAGGGGCCCGAGCTTGCCGCCTTCACCGCCGACGGCAGTGCCGCGCTGATCCCGGATTTCGGCAGCAGCGACCGCGATTTCGCCGATTGCGCCGCGCTGATGGAAGAGATGGACCTGATCATCACGTCCGACACGGTAACCGCCCATCTGGCCGGCAGCCTTGGCCGGCCGGTCTGGACGCTGCTGCACTGGGATGCCTTCTGGCTCTGGACACCGAAGGGCGACACGACGCCCTGGTATCCGTCGATGCGGCTGATCCGCCAGCCTGGCCCACGCGACTGGGACGGAGTCTTCGCCGAGGTGCGGGCCAGCCTGATCGCGGCACTCGGGGATCGGCCATGAGAGACATCCTCATTCCCGTCAGCCCCGGCGAGCTTCTGGACAAGATCACCATCCTGCGCCTCAAGGCCGAAAGGATCGACGATCCGGACAGGCTGGCCAATGTCCGTCACGAGCTTGCCCTGCTCGAGGCCGCGCGGGCCGCTCATCTACCGGACGATCCCGATCTTGCAGGGATGACAGAGGCGCTTTTCGCCATCAATGCCGAGCTGTGGATCATCGAGGACGACATCCGCGCCTGCGACGGCGCCGGCGATTTCGGGGCGCGGTTCATCGGGCTGGCGCAGGCGGTCTACCGCACGAACGACCGCCGCGCCGCAATCAAGAAGCGGATCAACCTGCATCTCGGCTCGGCCATCGTCGAGGAAAAAAGCTACCACGACCACGGCCCCACGGGCGGCTTGCCGCATGACCCCTGACGAGTTGATCCGCCGCGCCCAGCGCGACCTGGCCGATGCCGAAGCGGCCTTGCGCACCGCCCTTCAGGCCGACCGGACCCGCCGACGGGGTGCCCTCATGCGCCGCCTGCACGAGTTGCGCCGGATGCGTGATCCGGGTTTTCCCTATTTCTCGCAGGCCGGTCAGGATGCCGTGGTCGACCGCCTTCTGAAGGGGCGACGCGGCGGCACCTTCGTCGATATCGGCGGCTATGACGGCATCACCGGGTCGAACACGCTGTTCTTCGAACTGCACCGCGGCTGGAGCGGCATCCTTGTCGAACCCGTGCCCGCCCGGCTGACCCGGGCCGAGGCATCGCGCCGCTGCCCCTGCCTTGCGCTGGCCATCGCCGCCGATGACGGCGAGGCGGATTTCATCGAAATCTCGGGCGGTTACACCCAGATGAGCGGCCTGGCCCGGACCTATGACCCGGCCCTTCTGTCGCAGGTCCGCGCCAATCCGGAACACGCCGAAACGGTGGTCCGGGTCGCCACCCGCACGCTCTCGGGCCTGCTCGAGGATCATGCGATCCCCCATCCCGATTTCGTCTCGCTCGATATCGAGGGCGGCGAAGAGGCGGTGCTGGCCGCCTTTCCCTTCGCGCGTCACCGGATCGGCGTCTGGGCGATCGAGAACAACACCGCGGCACCGGGGATCGGCGCGATCATGCGCGCCAATGGCTATGTCCTGACCGAATTCTGCGGCCCCGACGAAATATGGCTGAACCGTGACCTTTCTCCCTGATTCGAAACGTTAAGATCGGCTTCAGAGCCTTGCGTCTATGGCTGATCGGGGATCACGGCAGGGGGTGCGTGGATGTCAGCCAGATCGAATGCGCCGATCATCATCAAGCGAAAGAAGGTGGTGGAGGGCGGTCATCACGGCGGGCCCT
>JAFIEN010000130.1 GCA_020832515.1 Rubellimicrobium sp.
CGGAGAGACCCGGTGCGTTGATGTAGGGCGGGGTTCACCCCGCCATCCGACGCATGTGGCGGGGTTGACCTCGCCCTAGCGGCAGAAACTGCCGTTGCGGTGTCGGGCGGTGTCGAAATGGAAATGATCGCTATGGAACCGGTTTGAATCCGGCCCCAGCACGGTTCCGAAGGTCCCGCAGGCCGCACGGTGCATCTGCCGCAGGATCCGGCCGTCGCCCTCGCGGTTCCAGCCGCGCAGGACGCTGATCTGCGTGCCGTTGCGCAGGCCGAAACCGCCGATGTCGATCGCCCGCCCCCGCCCGTGTTCCGACAGGCGCTGCCCGGCCTGGTTGTTCATCGGTCGACAGGTGTAATGCCCCATGACCTGCAGCGTGCGCAGGCCGCCGCCGTGACTGCCGATCGCCGGGACTGCGCCTTGCGCCACCCAGGTGTTCAGGGCCTGTGCCGTCGGGCAGTCCATCAACGCGGGCGTGGATAGCTGCACGCCCGAGACCGAGCGGACGCGAACCGGTTCGGCGATGCCGCAGCCGCCACTGCCGGTCACCGGCGCCACCACATCGCCCTGGATGTCGGGGCTGCCGCAGATCGCGCCACGCGCCCGCTCTGCCTGCTGTTGCTCGGCCCGGACAGAGACTGTCCGGGGCCGCTCGGCCGGGCGCAGGGCGCTGGCGACGGCGAAGATCGAATAGCCGGGCGCATCCGGAAGCACGTCGGGTCGGGCGCCCGGGGCATAGGCCGGGGGCGTGTCGGGGGCGTCGGGGACTGGCGGGACGGGATCGACCGGGGTTGCGGGCCGCAGGCGTGGGCGAAGTTGGGTCACGGGGCCAGGGGCGACGGTGGGCATGTCGTCGGGCCGCAGCGCCGGGCGCAAGAGCGGGGACAGGCTCTCGGCCCCTCGGGGCCACGTGACGACGGTGGCCGGGCGGGGTGGCGGGCTCGCGCCCTCCCAGGTATTGGCAAAGGCCGGGGGGCTGGGCAGATCTGACAACGACACTTCGGCCCGCGCCACCTGAACCGGGGCCTCGGGGGGCGGCATATCGATCGCGATCGCAAGGGGCGGTGCTGCGCGCGCGACCGCCGGTGGTGCGTCGATGCCCGGCAGTTCAAGTGCCGGCCCGGCCCGGCTGGCAGGCTGTTCGGGCGGCGGCTGGTCGTGTTCAGGCGCTTCGGGTTCGGGCGCTTCGGGTTCCGGGTCTTCCGGTTCCGGCTGTTCGGGTTCGGGCACCGCGACGGCGAGCACGTCGGGTTCGGGCGCGAGGGTCTCGGTCGTTGCCGCCGTGCTGGTCTCCGTGCTGGCCGCCGTGCTGGTCTCTGTGAGCACTGTGCTTGCCTCGGTCCTGGCCTCCGTCCCGACCCCTGTGCCGGCCTCGGCAATGGCCTCGGTCCCAGGTGTCTCGTCCACCGCCGGTTCGGCAACACTGGCCACATCGTCCAGGGGCCGGGCCATCGGTCGCAGTGGCGGGGCGGCGGTCGGGCGCGCCTCGGGGCGCAGGACAGTCTCGGGCGGCTCGGCCTGTGCGCCCGGGGCGATGGCCGCAAGCATCAGTGCGACCGAACCCGCCGCCAGCACCCGACCCGCGCGCCGCATCAGCCGGCCTTGGCCGGAGTCCGGCCGAAATCGGGCGCGTCGGTATCCTGGCCTGCCTCGATGATCCCGCGCCGGATCGCGCGGGTGCGGGTGAAATAGGCGTGCAGCGCCTGGCCGTCGCCGGTGCGGATCGCGCGCTGGAGGGCGAACAGCTCTTCGGTGAAGCGGCCAAGGATGTCGAGCGTCGCCTCCTTGTTGGTCAGGAAGACATCCCGCCACATCGTCGGATCCGAAGCGGCGATGCGGGTGAAATCGCGAAAGCCGCTGGCGGAATACTTGATCACTTCGCTGTTGGACACGCGCCCGAGGTCATCGGCCACACCCACCATCGTATAGGCGATCAGATGCGGCGTATGCGAGGTGACCGCCAGCACGAGGTCATGATGTGCGGCATCCATCTCGTCGACATTGGCCCCCATCCCCTCGCACAGAGCGCGCAGGCGGGCGACGGCGGTGGCCTCGGTCGTCTCGAGCGGGGTGAGAAGCCACCAGCGGTTGACGAAAAGCGTCGCGAAGCCGGACCTTGGGCCGGAAAACTCGGTTCCCGCGATGGGATGGCCCGGCACGAACTGAACCCCGGCCGGCAGATGCGGGGCGACCGCGTCGATCACCGCCTGCTTGACCGACCCGACATCGGTGACGGTTGCCCCCTGCTTCAGATGGGGCCCGATCTCGTCCGCGATATCGCCCATGACGCCGACGGGAACGGCAAGCACCACAAGGTCGGCCCCCTCCACGGCCTTGGCCGCCGTGTCGTGCACGCTGTCGCAAAAGCCGATCTCGGCCGCGATGGCCCGGCTCTCGGCCGAGCGGGCGTGACCTGCGACATGGCCCGCAAGCCCGTGGGCCTTCATCGCATGGGCCATGGACGATGCGATCAGCCCCAGCCCGATCAGTGCCACGCGGTCATAGATCGGGGCACTCATCGCAGGCCCTTGAACTGCCCGATGGCATGGGCCACGCGCCGGCACGACGCCTCGTCCCCGACCGTGATGCGCAGGCAATGGGGCAGGTTGTAGCCGGCCACGCGGCGCACAAGGATACCCTCGCTGCGCAGGTAATCGTCGCAGGCATTCGCCTCGTCCGTATCGGCGAAACGGGCCAGCACGAAATTCGCGGTCGAGGTGTCCGAGCGGACCCCCATCTCGGCCAGTGTATGCGCAAGCCATTCGCGCCACCTGGCATTCTCGGTCTGGCATTTCTGGACATAGGCCGTATCGCGCACCGCGGCTTCGGCCGTCATGAGCGCGGCCGTAGACAGGTTGAACGGTCCCCGGATCCGGTTCAGCACCTCGATCACCTCGCGCGGGCCGTAACCCCAGCCAACGCGCAGGCCGCCCAGGCCGTAGATCTTGGAGAAGGTGCGCGTCATCACGACATTATCGCGCGAAGCGATCAGTGCCGCCCCCGCATCATAGCCGTCGACATATTCGGCATAGGCCCCGTCCAGGACGAGAAGCGCCTGTTTGGGCAGGCCCTCGGCCAGCCGCTCAAGCTCGGGCAGGCCGATCATCGTGCCGGTGGGGTTGTTGGGGTTGGCGATGAACACAAGCCGGGTGCGGAAGGAACAGGCCTCAAGGATCGCATCGACATTGGTGGTGCGGTCATGTTCGGGCACCTGCACGGGCTGCGCCCCCGCCGCAAGCGCCGAGATGCGATACATCGCGAATCCATGTTCGGTGTGGATCACCTCATCCCCCGGACCGGCATAGGCCTGGCAGAGGAAATGGATGATCTCGTCGCTGCCCACGCCGCAGATGATCTGCTCGGGGTTCAGGCCCCACACCTCGCCTATCGCGCGGCGCAGGCCCGCGTGATCGGTCGAGGGATAGCGGTGCAGTTCGTGCACCGTCCGCACGAAGGCCTCGCGCGCGGCATCCGAGGGACCAAGCGGGTTTTCGTTCGACGACAGCTTGAGCACATTGCTTCTGCCCTCGATCTGGCTTGCCCCGCCCTGGTAAAGGGCGATGTCCATGATGCCGGGTTGCGGGGTGATAGACGTCATCGGTCCCTCCTGTCCGCGCCGTTCTAGCGGCGGGTCACGGGCAATGCCACATCAAGTTGAGCGACGGGCGCCCGTGCCGCAGGTGGAAGGGCGCCGCCGGTGGAAGGGTTGCTCCGGACGTTCAGCGCATCTGCGGTGCCGGGCCCAGTGTCAGGAAGGCGAATGAGACCTGGCCGTCCCTGAAGGCAAAGGGGGCGAGCACGGTCTGCCCGTCCGCCGACACGGCGCGAAGTGCGCGTGACAGCGTGCGGGCAAGTCCGGGCATCATCCCGCCGCCGGCCACGGCCAGATCGAGGAGCGGGTCCCAGTTGGTCAGGCCCAGCGTTATCGCGCCTTCCGCAAAGCCGTTCTCATCCGCCTCGAGCCGCCCCGATCCGCTGAGTTCCACATCGCCCCAGATCAGCCGCGTGTCACGCAGGGTCAGGACCTCCAGCACGACCGGGTCTGACATGTGACGGTCAAGCGGCTGCCCCAGCGTCAGCCCGGTATCGACCCGGACCGACTCGATCGTCGGGGGCACGGCGTCGCCCTGCTCAAGCGCGGCAAGCATCTCGGGCGGAAGGGCAAGATCGGTCATCTCGAGGAAGAGGTCGTAATCCGTCGGCCCCGGCCCCGCCGCGCGGAAAGCGAAAAGCGCCCGGTCCACCTCAGTCGCCCAGCCGAGGTCCGATGTGATGACCATCGCGGAGGCGTCGATCGTCACCGTATCAAGCGCGAGCGCGGTCGAAAGCTTGACCGAGGCGCTTGCGCGCATGTCCTCGGAGGCGATGGTCAGCCGCTCGCCGGGCAGCACGATCTCCTGCTGGCGGGGCCAGACCGCGATGACCCGGTTGGGTGCATAGCTCAGCGCAAGGATCTGGAACCAAGCCCCCTCCCATCCGGTGCCGGTGGGGGGGTGGTAGAGCGACAGGTCGGTGATCGTCGTGTCGAAACGCGAGGGAAAGCCGCGCGTGCGGATGCCATCGTGGCGCACCTCCCACCCCTGGGCCTGAAGGTCGGCAAGGAAATCCTCGACCCCGCGTTCCACCAGACTGCGCCCGACGAACCAGTAGCCGCCGTAAAGACCTGCCAGGATCGTGACCAGTGCAATCAGAAACCTCATGCTACGCCCTTCCATCATGAACCGGCCCGGTGTTTACGGATGCAAGGCTTACAGGTACATGACGGGCAGGACCAGTGCGATGGACTTCTGGGTCTTCGGTTACGGCTCACTTCTATGGAACCCCGGTTTCGCGCCGATCGAAACCGTGGCCGCCCGCGCCGACGGATGGCATCGCAGTTTCTGCATGCTTTCGATCCACCACCGCGGCACCGAGGACGATCCCGGCCTTGTCCTTGCGCTCGACGCGGCCCCCGGAGCAAGCTGCGCGGGCCTTGCGATGCGCGTGCCCGCCTCGGGCAGTGCCGGGGTGCTGGCCATGCTGCGCGCGCGTGAACTTGTGTCTTCGGCCTATCTGGAGCGCCACCTGCCGGTCGAGCTGGCCGATGGGCGCATGGTCACGGCCCTGTCCTATGTGATCGACCCCGATCATCGGCAATACTGCCGCTTCGAGCCCGAGGTGCAGGCCCGGATGATCGCCCGCGCCCACGGCGGGCGGGGGCCCAATGCCGACTATCTGTTCAACACCGCGGCACATCTGCGCGCCCTCGCCCTGCAAGACCCCGAGCTTGACCGCCTCGAGGTCATGGTTCGCACGATCTTGAGGCAGGGTGATGCATAGCGGTTCCGTCCGGGCCCTCACGCCGCCCGCGCCCTACAATTCGGTTGGGTTCGCCCCGCCAACCCGATATGTTGCGACACAGGGCATGATGACAAGGATCCCGGTCACGTGAAGGACCAGAACGACACCGAGGCCGAGCCGCAGTTTTCCCATCCGATCCGGCAGATCGTGATGATGCTGCTCGTGCTGGTCCTGGTGGGCGGGGGCACCTATGTGGCCTTCGCGACGATCCTCGCGATCTTCGAAAGCAACATCTACCTGAACGGCCTGATTCTTGCGGTCTTTGCACTGGGCGTCCTGACCTGTTTCAGACAGGTGATCCAGCTTGTTTCGTCGGTCGGCTGGATCGAAAGGTTCGCCCGCACCCAGCAGGCCAGTGACGAAGGCCTGCCGCCCTCGCTGCTGGCGCCGCTGGCCACGCTTCTGCGCTCGCGCGGGGCGCGGATGCAGCTGTCGGCGACCTCGACCCGCTCGATCCTTGAATCGGTTGCACAGCGGATCGACGAGGACCGCGAGATCACGCGCTACCTGTCCAACACGCTGATCTTTCTGGGGCTTCTGGGCACGTTCTACGGTCTGGCCACGACCGTGCCTGCCCTTGTCGACACGATCCGGTCGCTGAGCGCGGCCGAGGGCGAAACCGGAGCCGACATCTTTGCCCGGCTGCAGGCCGGGCTGGAACAGCAACTGGACGGCATGGGCACGGCCTTTTCCTCGTCGCTTCTGGGGCTTGCCGGGTCGCTGATCATCGGGCTGCTCGAGCTGTTCGTGGGCCATGGCCAGAACCGTTTCTACCGCGAGCTCGAGGAGTGGCTGTCCTCGATCACCCGCGTCTCCTTCGCCAGCGGCGACGAGACGGGTGTCAGCGATGCGATGGTCATGGCGCAGGTGATCGACAACCTGGCCGAACAGATGGAATCGCTGCAGCTGATGTTCACCCAGACCGACATCAACCGCAGCGAGATCGACGGCAGGATGAGCGAACTTGCACAGTCGATCACCCGCCTTGCCGGGCGGATGGAAGCCAGTGATGCCACTCCGGCGCTTTTGCGTATCGCCGAAGGTCAGGAGAGGCTGATCTCGACCATGTCGCAGCACGGCGGGGGCGGGGACGGGATCGACGCCGAAAGCCGGATGCGCCTGCGCTCGATCGACGTGCAACTTCTGCGCATCCTCGAGGAGATTGCGGCAGGGCGCGAAGAGACGACGGCCGAGTTGCGGTCGGACCTGGCCAATCTTACCCGCACCGTACGGGGCCTGCGCACGGTGCGAGAGCCGGGCCACAGCCCGACGGAGCCCTAGGCCATGGCGCTGCAGCGGCGCGGACCCAGATTTCAGTCGGCGGTCTGGCCGGGCTTCGTCGATGCGATGACGGGGCTGCTTCTGGTCCTGATGTTCGTGCTGACCGTCTTCACCGTCCTGCAATTCGCCCTGCGCGACCAGATTTCGGGGCAGGAGACGCGGCTGAACGCACTGACCAGCGAAATCGCCACCCTGACCGCCGCGCTGGGGCTTGAACGCGACCGTTCCGCCGGTCTGTCGGCCGATCTCGATGTCGTGACGGCCGAGACACAGGCCCAGGCCGCGCTCATCTCGACCCTGACCGCCGAGCGCGATGCCCAGGCCCGGGCGCTGGCCGATGCCACGTCGCGCATCACGGAATTCGAGGCGCAGGTCGCGGGGCTTCTGGCCGACCGGGCGCAGGATCTTGCGGCGATCGCAGGGCTCGAGGATGAACAGACCCGGCTTCTGACCGAACAGGAGGCGCTGAACCTTGCGCTGGCCCAGGCCCGCGACGAGATCGACGCCAGTGCCGAAGCCGCCCGGCTTGACGCGGCCCGGCGCGAGGCGCTCGAGGCGCTGATCGCCTCGCTCGAAGCGGGTGCCGATGAGGATGCCGGCCGGATCGCCGCGCTCGAGGCCGAGGTGACGGCGGGCGAAGCGGCGATCAGCGAACTCGAGGCGGTGCGGCTGGTCGAGGCCGCCGCAGCCCAGGCCCTGCGCGAACGGCTGGCCAATGCCGATGCCGAACTGACCGCCATGACGCTGGCGCTGGAAGAGCAGCGGCGCGAGGCCGAACAGACACTGACCCTTCTGGCCGCGGCCGAAGCGGCGCGCGACGCCCTTGATACGCGGCTGGCGCTGGCCTTTCTGGCCCGTCAGCAGGCCGAAGAGGGTCTGGCGGCCGCACAGGCCGAGGCATCGTCGCTCGATGCGCGCCTGCTGGCCGCCTTGTCGCAACAACAGGCGACCGTGGCCGAACTTGCCAATGCCGAGGCCGCGCTTGCAGCCGCGACTGCCGATCAGGAGGACATCCTGCTTCGCCTCGCTGCGGCCCTTGCCGCCCAGTCGGATGCCGAAGCCGACCGTGCAGCCATCGAAGCGGCCCTGGCCGAGGCCACCATCAGCCGCGACGAGGTCGAACAGCGGCTGGCCAACGCGCTTCTGATGATGAGCGCGCTCGATGCCGAACGCGAAGCTGCCCTCGCCGATGCCGATGCGGCCGCCGCGCTTGAGATCGAACGCGCGACGCTTGAGGACAGGCTTGCCGCGGCGCTGATCCGCATGACCGAACTTGAGGCCGAGGTCGCCTCGCTCGCCTCGACCGATGCAAGCGAGGCCGACCTGCGCGCGGCCCTGGCCGAGGCGCTGACCGCCATGGCCGCGGCCGAGGCAGAGGCAGCGGCGCGCCTGACCGATGCCGAGCGGCAGGCGGCTCTTCTGGCGCAGGCCAATCTGGCGCTGGCCGAGGAAGAGGCGATGACCGCCGAACAGCAGCGGCAGGTCGCGGTCCTGAACGCGCAGGTGGCCGAGCTTCGCCAGCAGATCGGCAACCTGCAGGCCTTGCTCAACCTGGCCGAAGAGGCCGATGTCGAGGCGCAGGTGCAGATCCAGCAGCTGTCGTCGCAGATCAACACCGCGATGGCCCGCGCGCTGGCCGCCGAAGGCCGGACCCGCACGCTTGAACAGGCCGAGCGCGAACGGCTTGAGGCCGAGGCGGCCCGCCTGGCGGCCGAAGCGCAGGATCTGGAGCGCTACCGGTCGGAGTTCTTCGGGCGGCTGCGCGACGTGCTGGCCGGGCAGGAGCGTATCCGCATCGAGGGCGACCGCTTCGTCTTTTCCTCGGAGGTCCTGTTCGACGCAGGCCGGGCCGAGCTTTCGCCCCAGGGCCGGGCCGAGATCGCCACCGTGGCCGAGATCCTGCGCACCGTCTCGGGCGATATTCCCGAGGGTATCGACTGGATCATCCGGGTGGATGGCCATACCGACAACGTGCCGCTGTCGGGATTTGGCGAATTCCGGAGCAACTGGGAACTCAGTCAGGCCCGCGCTCTGTCGGTCGTGCTCTACATGATCGAAAACCACGATATCCCGCCCGAACGGCTGGCCGCGAACGGGTTCGGCGAATACCAGCCGGTCGCACTTGGCGACTCGCCCGAGGCGCGGGCGCAGAACCGGCGGATCGAGTTGAAGCTGACCGAGCGCTAGCCGGGCACCCTGTCCTTCACCGACGTGGCCACGAATCCGTCAAGGAAGCGGCAGAGCGCGTCCCAGTCGGTGTATTCCGTGTCGCTTCGTGGATCGACATCAGGGTTCTTGCGGGCCGCGATCCAGCGCATCGCCCAGCTTTTCAGGAAATCGTATTGGGTAAAGCGAAAGGCGCCGGCGACATGTTCCACCTGTTTCGGGGACCAACCGGTTTCGGCCTGCATCTTGCGGACGCATTCCGCGATGGCCTCGTGATCCTCGGGATCGTCGCTTGCCGCCGAAAGCGACACCGACACGAAAGCATTCGGCATGCGGGCAAGCGCCTCGGCGTTGCGCAGGACGGCCGACAGGAACTCTGGCTGGTAGCGGCCGGCATGGATCGAGGCCATCAGGATCGCGCCGTCATAGGACCGCGGCTCGATCTGGGCAATCTCGGCGGCGGGGACAAGCTCGACCGAGCGGCCGTGCGCGCTGAGATGGGCGGCGGCACGGCGGGCGATCTTGCGGGTCTGGCCTTCGGTCGTGGCGTAAAGGATAAGGATGGACATGGGCCCTCCGGACAAGGGTGGTGATGCGACCATTCATGCCCATGATGCGGACCCTGCGCATTGACGCGGATCAAACCGGTCTTCCGGATCGGGCAATGGCGGACTGCAGCCGACCGTGCGCCCCGCCAGCAGTGTGGCCAATGACCATCTGCCGTGCCCGCAGGCCGCGTGACGAAATTCCGCGCAACCCGCAATAGCGCACCCCGCGAAACATGCTGGCGGCAAGGTGCCCCGAACGCCATGCCGCGACCCGGACGATACGCTTGCCCGCGAAATACTCCGACCCGCACGATGTGCTTGCCCGGACCCCTCGCCCGGGGGAAAACCGCGCGCCTTGCGAAACCGCGGACCGGGCGACAGCGACTGCCGCCCGGTTCGCGTCTCAATCCGCCGTCAGAAGCGGCGGCTTGCTGCCTGACAGGCGCGGCGTCCCGGGCGCTTCGAACTGAAGGTCGATCTTGTCGTCCTTCACGCCGACCTTGACGATCCCGCCCTTTATCAGCTTGCCGAAGAGCAGTTCCTCGGCCAGCGGCTTCTTGATGTTTTCCTGGATCACGCGGCCAAGGGGACGCGCGCCCATCTTGTCGTCATAGCCTTTCTCGCCCAGCCAGGCGGCGGCTTCGGGCGACAGCTCGATATGGACGTTGCGGTCCATCAACTGCGCCTCGAGCTGGAGGACGAATTTCTCGACCACCTGCATGATCACCTCTTTCGGCAGCGCGCTGAACGAGATGATCGCGTCCAGACGGTTGCGGAATTCGGGCGTGAACAGGCGTTCTATGGCGGCGGTATCCTCGCCCTCGCGCTTGTCGCGGCCGAACCCGATCGCGGCCTTCTGCATGTCGGCGGCGCCGGCGTTCGAGGTCATGATCAGAATCACGTTGCGGAAATCCACGGCGCGGCCGTTGTGATCGGTCAGCTTGCCGTGATCCATCACCTGCAGAAGGATGTTGAACACATCCGGATGCGCCTTTTCGATCTCGTCCAGCAGCAGCACGCAATGGGGATGCTGGTCCACCCCGTCGGTCAGCATGCCGCCCTGATCGAAGCCGACATAGCCCGGCGGCGCGCCGATCAGACGGGAAACCGCGTGCTTCTCCATGTATTCGGACATGTCGAAGCGCAGCAGTTCCACGCCCAGCGAACTGGCAAGCTGCTTGGCCACTTCCGTCTTGCCCACGCCGGTGGGGCCGGCAAAGAGATAGTTGCCGATCGGCTTTTCAGGTTCGCGCAGGCCGGCGCGCGCCAGCTTGATCGCCGATGACAGCGCCTCGATCGCCGTGTCCTGGCCAAAGACGACGCGCTTGAGCGCGCCTTCCAGATCCTTCAGCACCGTCGCGTCGTCCTTCGACACGTTCTTGGGCGGGATGCGGGCGATCTTGGCGACCACGGCCTCGATCTCCTTGGTGCCGATGGTCTTGCGGCGCTTGCTCTCGGCCACAAGATGCTGGGCAGCACCCGCCTCGTCGATCACGTCGATGGCCTTGTCGGGCAGCTTGCGGTCGTTGATGTAGC
>JAFIEN010000131.1 GCA_020832515.1 Rubellimicrobium sp.
TGCCCCAGACGCTGCCGCAAGGCCGGGTCGACGATAAGTCGTTGAAGGGCGGCTGCTAGCGCTAAAGGCTGCCCTGGCGGTACCAACAAGCCGGTTTTGCCATCCATGATGATTTCAGCTGGGCCATGAGGACAGTCAGTAGAGACGACCGGCGTGCCCACAGCCATCGCCTCGACAAGAACATTGCCGAACCCTTCCCACCGCGAGGACAACACGAAAATGTCTGCTTCCCGCATGTGACTGAATGGATCGCGCTGAAAGCCCAAAAAGTTGACCCGATCTGCTAGTCCCAGCTCTGCGACCATGCGCTGCAGGCTCGCGCGTAGGTCCCCATCCCCCAAAATGTTGAGCCGCAACTCGGGTCCTCGCAGTTCGGCGAAGGCCCGCAGCAATGTCGGATAGTCTTTCTGCTGCGTCAGCCTACCGCAGGCGAGGAAGGTGCAGCCACTCGCAGCCTCGGATCGCGGCAGCGACAGGGCCGTCGACATCTGAGCCGGTAGGGGTAGGCCGACGTTTGGTACCACCTGGACCCGGTCTCGCAGGGAAGGTACGATCCGGCGCAGTTCTTCGGCAACGCCGGACGACAAAGCAATGGCAGCGTCGAAGGCTGGGAAACTGCGTTTGATAAGTGCAAGTTCGATCTGCTCGCGAAGCCCGGCGTCCTGTTCATGCGAGACGCTGAGCGAATTCTGGATCGACAACACCTTCACTGGCTTGTGCCGGGCGCGCCTAGCGGCGGCCAGCGCCGCGATCCCCGGGGCGACCATAACCGGACAGAGCACATCGGGTTTTCGCGCATCGATGAGCTTGGCCAACGGACCGCGCGACCGGATCAACCGCAGGGTAGAGGAGTCAATCCGCCCGGTGTCGAGGATGATCTCCTGTACGCCTTTGGGCAAGAACTCAACGTAGCTGCCGGGGCCGCGGGCGACGGCATAGACCGGTGTGATCCCTGCTGCCAGCAACCCCGATGCCAGCCGCACCGCGTTCATTTCCGCCCCGCCTCCTCCAAGCTGGGGCAGGAAGAACATCACCTCCAGCGGAGCACGATCGTCAATCATGCCCGGTTGCCCTTTAGCCTAAGCGTCGACAAACGCATGTAAAGCGAACGCCAATCCTCCTTCACCTGGAGGACCGAAAATCGCTCCTCTGCCGCCTTCCGCCCTACCAGACCCATCTCACGACGCATGGCGGGGTCACCGGCCAGTCGCCGTATCGCCCCAGCCATTGCTGCCCAATCCCCAGCAGGAACCACCAGACCCGCGCCTGTCGGCTCAAGCACTTCACGCGCCGAAGAGACATCGACGGAGACGACAGGCGTACCGCAAGACATCGCCTCGATCATGCAGCGCGCCAGCCCCTCCCGGACCGATGCCACCAACACGACGTCCAGAGCGGCCAACCAGTCTGCCACATCCCGTCGGAACCCATGAAACACAACACGATCACCAGAACCTGCAGCGGCCTCCAAACAGGCACGGGCATAGGGCTCGGTGTCGGGGGTAAAATCACCAATCAGATGCAACCGAGCGGGCAGGTCCACTAAAGTCGGCATCACGTCACGAATTACCTCCAGCTGGCATTTCTTGTCGAAGACCCCCGCCACGATACCGAGTGCCAATTCTCCAGCGCCGATCCCCAGTCGGGAACGCAATATAGAACGATCTCGAGCAGGGCGAAAACTCTGCAGATCAACGATGCTGCTTATTGTGTGGCGCCGTGCTGCGGGCACCGGCAGCCGGTCGCCAACCCGCGTCATCATGTCGTCAGAAAGCGTCACCAATGCGTCAAGCCTGCGGGCGACACGGTGCCAGTGCGGGCCGTAACGCTCGCCAACGGGCTTCGTGTCTCGGAGGGTAAAGGCAAGAGGCTTGCGACTAAAACGGGCCAGCGGCGCCAGGATCTGCACTCCGCGAATGTCGTTACCGTGCAGCACATCCGCCTCCCAACCCGCAACGACCACTTTGCTCGAGGCCATAGCCAGTCTGACAGCACGCAACGCCGAAGGTTGGTACTCGTCAAAACCGAACCACACCACCCGCGCGCCGCCCGCGCGCCAGCGCTCGGTCCGGGGAGTCTCGCGGTTGGTCATCAGCGTCCAGCAGAAATCTCCCGCCAGAGCCTCGAATATGCGCGTTGCACTTTCCATGCCGCCGTTGGAACCTCTGTCAGTCTGGTAGGCAGCAAAAAGGATGTGGGGGGTCATTTCAACAGAAAGTCAGAACCATCGCCTTTATTGCGATATGGCTTATAAACACCAACCCGCTTCAGAACCCGGTACGGAAAAGAAAAACGACGTTCCGTCAGTACGTCAGAAGCATTGAGAGCATGATTTGAAGAGATATCGCCCAATTTGTCGATCCAAGCGAGTCCGGTACTGCCATACATCACTGTCAAAGATAGATGATCAATATTCTTTCTGAAATATGACTGGACGACGTTCAGGATTGATCGATTGGCAATCTCAGAGAATACGCTATCTTTTCTGGCGCCACGCATATAGGGTCCAGCATCTATGTCATCGAAATACATTCGGCCACCAACCTTCAGCAGTGGCATCCAGACATTGATCTCTTGGCGGACATGATCGGCAACGTGCGCGCTATCGACATACACCATGTCGATCCCTTGCGAAAGATTCGGAGCACCGGCTAGAATCATTTCTTTATTCGTTGAGCTGCATTTGATGAATTTCCATTCATCATCAGAGGCTGCAGAACTGCAATCACGCAGATCAACAGACACCAACTCGCCACCGACCTCCCTACATGCCTCGAGAATGACGTTTGTTGCCTGCCCTCTGTCTGTTCCCAGTTCAAGGAACACACCGCCTGGTCTCGATATAGCGAAATAATGAATATGGAGAAGTTTCTGGGCTACTATACGCTGCTCGCCCCCACAGCTTGAGATCACCTCTAGTTCTTGAACAGTACGAATTCCGGCATCATTCATTATTCACGATCCCTTCCAATATGCGCCGCGCGCGCCGGTCCCAGGTGTATTCGGCCTCCAGCAGGTCACGCCCGGCGCGCGCCAGTCGGGCGCGCAGCGCGGGGTCGGCGCCGAGGCGCATCAAGGCATCAGCAAAGGCTGCTGGATCGCCCGGTTCACAAAGCAGCGCGGTCTCCCCGTCGCAAACCACTTCGCGCAGCACCGGCAGGTCCGATGCAACGATGGGCCGTTCTGCCGCCATGTATTCGAACAGCTTCAAAGGCGACATCCAGCGCCCAATATCGCCGCCACCGGCATGGCTAACTTGGGTCGCGTAAGGGGCGATCAGAATGTCGCAGCTAGCCATCCGAGGCGCGACCTCAACATGGGGGATGTGGCCGTGGAGCGTCAAGTTCGCCTGATTGGCACAGGCAGCGCGCCAGCGAGATATATCAGCCTCAGTACCGCCATAGACCTCGAACCGCATCTCCGGCAGCAGCGACGCAAGTACGGCGATCATCTCCATTCCCTTACCTGGGTACAGATGGCCGAAATACCCCACCGTGATCGGCCTGTCATGCGACGACATCTGCCCTGGCCGCGGCCCCGCTTCGGCACCGTCATGAGCCACGACGATATCGCAGCCCGGATGCGGTGGCCCGTACTCCGCCACCAGATCGTCCACCAGCGCCTGCGAGATGGTAACGATGCGGCGGAGGTTGGGGTGTGTTAGAAGTTGACTGAGCGCAGCCTGCATCTGAGTCTGCGCTGCCGGGAGGCTGTGCAGCTCCAGAATGATAGGCGCAGCTGCGTTCAGACCCGCCAACGCAAGCAACGGAGACCGGGTGAGCAACACTCTTGCTTGGTCCCTCCGAAGTAAGTGTCTGATGAGGACCCGCATGAGCGGGTTGCGCAAGCGCCGAGAGCGCCAAGGCAGGATCGCCACCTGATAGGGGAGCGCGCCCGGCGGGCGCTTGCCAATTGCTGTCAGAACTACCCGCCATCCAGCCGAGGACAGCGCTCGGCACATCCGATCTATCTGGATCGCATTGGCTTCGCGCGTCGCGGGCAAGACATTGCTGGCATAAACAAGCGACATCATGGCAGCAGATTGTAGCTAGCCGATGGCAGATCACGGCACCCTACCAGTACCGACACGGTCGAGGCCCAGACGGTTGAATGGTCAGGGGTGATGTCGCCTGTTATATGCGGACCGAAGTTATCAATTACCCCACGAAATGAGCGAGCATATGATCGCAAATCAACAGACTTCAACCCCGACAGGCGAACTGGCCTAAGGTTTGTGCGGCGTAAACGCTGGATGACCGACCAAGCAAAAGGCAGTCGCGCTGGCCAGTGGATCCGGTAAAGCACATGATACACTTTAATTGTCCCGAAATCAGCGCCAGGCTGTCGCGAAAGCAGTTCGTATGGCCAAGCCATCCCTGACTTCCACGCACCGACACCCAGAACGAAGACTAGCGCTCTACTCATGCCTGCAGGCCCTGCGAGAAATACCCGACAGTCCGCTCCAGCCCCTCTTCTAGCGCCACGACCGGCTCCCATTGCAATTCGCGCCGGGCAAGCTCGATATCTGGGCAGCGCTGCATGGGGTCGTCCTGAGGCAGCGGGTGAAAGGTCAGCTTTGAGCGTGATCGCGTCAGAGTGATCACCCTCTCGGCCAACTCGCGGATGGTGAATTCGCCGGGGTTGCCAAGGTTCACCGGGCCGGTGAGTCCTTCCGCGCTGTCCATAAGCCGAAGGAACCCCTCGATCAGATCATCCACATAGCAAAAAGACCGTGTCTGGCTGCCGTCACCGTAGATGGTGATGTCCTCGCCTCGCAGCGCCTGTACGATGAAGTTTGAGACCACGCGCCCGTCGTTTGGGTGCATCCTGGGGCCGTAGGTGTTGAAGATGCGCGCAACCTTGATGTCCAGCCCCAACTGTCGGTGATAGTCGAAGAACAGCGTCTCGGCGCAGCGCTTGCCCTCGTCATAGCAAGAGCGCGGGCCGACGGGGTTGACGTTGCCCCAGTAATCCTCGCGCTGGGGGTGCACGGTGGGGTCGCCATAGACCTCTGAAGTAGAGGCTTGGAATATCCGGCAGCCCAGCCGCTTGGCCAGCCCCAACATGTTGATGGCTCCATGGACCGAGGTCTTGGTCGTCTGTACCGGGTCGTGCTGGTAATGAATGGGGGCAGCCGGGCAGGCGAGGTTCCAGATCTCGTCGACCTCGACATAGAGGGGAAAGGTCACGTCGTGGCGTATGAACTCGAAGCGCGGATGATTGTGCAGATGCTCGATGTTGCGCTTCGTGCCGGTGAAGAGGTTGTCCACACAAAGTACGTCATCGCCCCGATCCAGCAGCCGGTCAATCAGATGCGAGCCGAGGAACCCTGCCCCACCGGTCACGAGGATGCGTTTGCGGCTGTCGTATAGGCGGCGTTTGGTCATCCTGTAGCCTTCTGGGGTATCGTGGAGTCCATCAACTTGCCTTTTGCACCCAGCTCGACGTGAACCCGTTCCGCCAGCCTAAGGCTAAGCGCAGTGATCGTCATTACCGGGTTGGCATTGCCAAAGGTCGGAAACAACGACGGGCCGGCGATGAACAGGTTCGGGACGCCGTGCACCTTCCCCTGTGCGTCAGTAACGCTGCGGCGTGGGTCGATGCCCATGCGGGTGCCTCCCATGAAATGCGAATGCAACGCTGTCAGTTCCCAGTCGTCCGATGCGCGCAGGCCGGAACTGTCGAGTTGTCCGACACCCGCCGCGGCAAGCCGCGCGCCTAGCCGGTCAAGGAAGGCCAACACCGAGGCGCGGTCGGCCTCGGTAAAGCGCCAGCGGATGTTGACCTTCGGCATACCCCCTTCATCAATAGCGAACGAGCGGGTAAGCCGATTCTCGGGGTCGGGATACTGATCGAGGAAACCTCGCAGCACCGCCATGCGCGCTCGACGCTGCAGCCGCGCAGCCCGACCCACCAAGTCGAAGGTCCAAAGCCCCAACCCCTTGAACACACCAGGGGCCGTCGCCTGCCTGCGGAGGATGGGTGAGGACTGGGCCATCCCGCCCTTGACCAGTTCGAATGCGCGGCTGGCGCGGTGCTCCGCCAGGGGTGAAAGCTGGACATAATGATTCAACGCGCTGACCGCCTGCTGGGTAGATGCCGAAAGGCCAAGGCCAAGACGCATCCGCCCGCCAGGTACCACCGTATCCGTCAACACGGCGTTTCGGACCGCTTGGGCTGGGCGCAGCGCCAGCGTGGCGATATCAGCCTTCGGATGGGTCGAAAAGCAGCGGCCCAGCATATCATTCGTGTTGCCAAGCCCCTCGGCGCAGACATCGGTCGAGGCGAACATCAGACGCACCACCTCCAAACCGCCAGCCGCCAGTACGAAGGCACGGGCGGCCACGTCGTGCTGGCTGCCATCGGGGCGGCGGATGCGGGCTGCGGTGACCTGACTGTCCGACCCCTGCACCAGCCGCACACAACGCGCCGAAAGTGTCACCGAGAGATCTGGCAAAGAAGCCATCTCGGCGCGCAGCCACACCCCGGCGTTGAAGGGCTTAGCCGCCCATACAAAGGGATGCCCTGCGACTTCTGGGTCGGCCAGCAGCCGCTCGAAGGCATCAGGCAGCGCCGGTTGATGTGACTCGGGGGCCCCCAGGATCACGCGGGAGCGCGCATAGTGAGGAGCCAGATCGGCGAATGTCAGCGGCCAGCCGGACAGGTCGACGCCCGGTCGAGGAGCGAAATCCTCGGGCGAAAGCGGCGCGAGGCGCCCGGCCCAGAGATTGGTCGATCCGCCCAACTGCAGCGCGCGGCCCAGAGCGATCTCGGCCTTGCCACCGACATCAACAATGCCGAGCCCGTCATGCGGATCAGGGCCTGCATCCACCCCACCCGCTTCGATCACCGCAACCCGGAACCCAGCGCGTGCCAGTTCAACCGCCGCCACTGCCCCGCCCGGCCCGCTGCCTATGACGCAGACATCAACCGGATCCTCGGGTAATTCGTGACCGATCCGCGCCACCATCATGCCGCTCCTTCGGTCGGATGGTAGCGGCGCATCATCAGCGTGACGATCATGGCGGTCGACAGGCGATAAAGCGCGGTCGAGGCGATGGCGCCCAGGATGCCGAAGATCGGCACGAGGATAAGCGAAGCCACAATCCGCACCAGATTGCTGATCAGGATCACATTTCGCATTGCCGAACCATCGAAGCGCGAAACGATGAAGGTCACTTGCGTCTGCGCCACCTGGCCCAGGATCAGCGTGCCGCAAAGAAGCTGGCAGTAGAGCACCGCTTCCCCATAGCCTTCGGTAAAGGCCAGCGGCAACAGCCACGGAACAATACCGAAGATCACAAATAGAATACCGACCGAAAGCGCCACACTGACCAGCCAGATCTTGCGCTGCAACTCAGGCGTGTATGCCTTTCTGCGCGAAAAGCCTGGGATCAGGATTACCCGCAGGGACTGGATGTACTTCTTCATGATTTCTGGAATTCGTTCGGCAATCACGAAAACGGCAAGCGCCGCGGGCGACAAGAAGGTGAAGATCAGCACCTTATCGACATGATTACCCAGCGTGTTCGCCACACCCCAAAGAGACATCTGCAACCCATAGCGCAGCGCGCCCGGCTCGGCCGCCGCATCGCGTGGGATGCGCCCCAGGATCGTCCGGACGGCGGCAAGGTTCACGACGGCCAGCGCCGACTTCATGATCACGATCAGCCACAGGATGCCCGGCGTGCCCAGCCACAGGGCCAGCATCATCCCGCCATAGGACAGCAGATAGGCCAGGCCCTGCCAGATCGCGTTGAGCTTGAACTTGCCCTCGCCGGCCTGCACGTCGGTCCAGCCTGCCAGACCATGCGCCAGCGGGAAAAGCAGCGCCGCAGCGATCAGCGCCGGGCGCATCGGATCGTCAACTGACAGCAGCAGCGCATAGGCCGCAAGGGCGACGCTTCCCGCAAGGCTCCCCGCCAGCCGCCATTTCAGCGTCGTCCGGAACGTGCCCGGGTGCCCCCGCGCCACCGACTGGATCACCGCCTGCCCTAGGCCCGCCAGCGTGAAGATGCCGGCAAGTCCGACGGCGGCGATGACGAACTGGAACTGGCCCACCGCCTCCTTGTCGAAGGCGCGCACCAGAACCATGAGAAACCCCAGCGCGAGCACCTGCCGCGCAAGGTTGATCGCCACGACCCAGCCGCCGTTGGAGAGGTGGCGGCGATAGGTACCAACGCTCATGACATGGGCCTGAAGTGAATGAAACTATACATCGTAACCATATCGAGCAAGATCCAGCTTGATAATTTCAGATGTAGTGCGATTGGTTTCCGAAAAGTAGCCATCAGGAAATCTCTGCTGGATCCGTGCCTTCAGATTTTCGCCCACATGACGCTCCAGAGATGATGGCACATAGCGCGAAACAGTAGACTTAATCTTGTCGAGCCTCTTTGCGCCCACGTTTACGCCGACAGGCGAGAACGCGTTCAACGAGGATCTCTGCAAGAGTGGGTTTAGATATCTGAACAAGCACTCAATAAAGACGGAGTTCGACTCGTTTTCTCTTACAAATTTAGGATCTTCGCTTGGCTCCGCCTCAGAAAAGGCAAGGATCCTCTGAATAAAATCACGCGGCTGATGCACCAGCAGCTCGAAGGGCAGAACGAGCAGGCTTTCGGCACCGATTGCCTCGACAATATACGATAAAGGAAAATGAAAGAAGAAATATCTCTCCGAGAAAAACGCGACGCGATTGTCATAGCGTCGACTCAGGACAGCATCTATTGATGCGGTGCCTCCGCGTCGCAGATACTGGACATATGTTGACAAGATCAAGGATCGCTGCTCACGCAGAACAATTAGGTATCTCGCATTTCGAAATACATCATGCAGTCGAATAAAGACACTCAGCGCGTCTGGGCCTGCTGCCATCGGATAGCCCAGAAACCGCTCGTGACTGAGAGCCGGAACCAATTCGTCATGCCTGGCAGATGCCACGAGAAAATCGCGGCCGTCTGTGCCAAGCTTCTCCCAAGGCGAAAGCAGTTGGCCTGAATTATGCGAAATGAAATAGCGCGCGGCGTCACGCACTGTCAATTCGCGTTTCTTCTCGCAAGGCTCGGGCATAGGAATGAAGCCCAACCCTCGATTCCCGATCACATGCCTTTGAAGAAAGGTGGTACCGGTCTTGTAGTATCCAAGATGGATAAGTGGACGCTTAGTCATGTCCTATTTCACCGCCGCCGCCTGGATATTCGACGGCAGCATCGAATCCGTCAGCGTGCGCTCGTCGCGCATGTGGCGGGTGTCGTATTGGCGGATGACGGTGTAGTCGAACAGCCGCATCGTCCAGGCCATCGCCTCGATCAGCGGGCGGACAGGCGGGAAAATGTCGCATTGCAGAAGGATTCGCTGCAGCAGGATCCCGATTGTCTCGAATGGCTGGCTGGCCCCGCGCACCATCTCTATCTGCGAGAAGTCTGTCAGCAGCAGTTTCATACCGTAGGGAGTGAAGTGGAAGAAATTGTCGGGGCACTCGTGGAAGGAGAACACCGCACTGGCCGACAGGACCACTTTGCCTCCCGGCTTCACGATCCGTCGCAACTCGTCGACCAGCCGCTGCGGGTCGGGCACATGCTCCAGCAGGCCGGTGCACAAGACGACCTCGTAGCTGTCGCTCTCAATCCGCGATAGATCGCGGTAATAGAGATCGACATGCATGTCGGCGGGCACGTCGGGCCGCTTGGTGACAGTATAGGCGTTCGGGAAATAGGGCGCGTGGTCCACATCCTCAGAATGCACCACCAGCGTGCGCTTGTCGGAGGCAAATTCACGGCAAAGCCTGTCGAGATTGCGTGTCGATAGTTTTCTCTTCGAGATCATGAAGCGCTGAGCACGTCTTAAGAGGCGCTGAATGATGTTGCCGCGTCTTGGTTTCGGAGCGCGCGTGTCGTTCACGCTGAGGGTATGAATTTCCGGTTCGCTCAACGCCCCACTCCTTCGTAGCCCATAAAGCCCGCAGCAGATGCGGTTGCATAGTCATAGACATTGCGCAGATCCGCCATCCGCGCCCGCGCCATCCCGCCGGCCAGCCGCGACAGATCCAGCGCGCGGAACTCGTTCCATTCGGTCAGGATCACCACCAGATCCGCCCCCGCCGCCGCGTTATAGGGACTTGCCTCCCAAGTCACCCCGGGCAAAAGCGCCTCGCCCTCGTGGCGGCCCTGCGGATCGCAGACCCGGACCGCAGCACCCCCGCCCACCAGAGCGGGCACGATGGTCAGGGACGGCGCCTCGCGCATGTCGTCGGTATTGGGCTTGAACGTCACCCCCAGCACCGCGACCGTCCGGCCGTTGAACGAGCCGTCGCAAAGGTCGCGCAGCTTCTCGATCATGCGGCGCTTGATCTCTTCGTTGACGTCGATCACCGCCTCGGTGATCTGCAGCTTCACGCCCACCTCCTGCCCGATCCGGGCCAGCGCGCGGGTATCCTTGGGAAAGCACGACCCGCCATAACCCGGTCCTGCATGCAGGAACTTATTGCCGATCCGGCCATCGAGGCCCATGCCCCGCGACACTTCCTTCACATCCGCGCCGACCCGCTCGCACAGCGCCGCGATCTCGTTGATGAAGGTGATCTTGGTCGCAAGAAAGGCATTGGCCGCGTATTTGATCATCTCGGCCGATTCCAGGTCGGTCGTCACGATCGGGAAATCGCGCAGGTAGAGCGGGCGATAGACATCGGCCATCACCTCGGCCGCGCGGTCGCTTTCCACGCCGACGACGATCCGGTCGGGGCGCATGAAATCGTCGATCGC
>JAFIEN010000132.1 GCA_020832515.1 Rubellimicrobium sp.
CCCCCTCCCCCCCCCCCCCCCTACGCGGGCCTGGGGGCCACGGCGTGGTCACTTGGGGTGTTCACACCAAAAACGGGCCGCCCCCCCCGCCCCGACCCCGATGCAAGGCGGCAACCCGCCTCAGATCATGTACTGCCCGCCGTTTGCCGACAGGGTCGAGCCGGTCACGAAACCCGCCTGATCGGACGCAAGGAAGACCACACAGCGCGCGATCTCGTCGGCCTCGCCCAGGCGGCCGACGGGGATCTGCGGCAGGATCACCTCGTTCATGACCTTTTCCGGGATCGTGCTCATCATCTCGGTGTTGATGTAGCCGGGGCAGATCGCGTTGACGGTGATCCCGGCCCGCGCGCCTTCCTGTGCCAGCGCCTTGGTAAAGCCCAGATCGCCCGATTTCGCGGCGGCGTAATTGGCCTGCGCGAACTGGCCCTTCTGTCCGTTGATGGACGAGATGTTGATGACCCGCCCGAACTTGCGTTCACGCATCCCGTTCCAGACATTGTGGGTCATGTTGAACAGGCCGGTCAGGTTGGTGTCGATCACCGCATGCCATTGATCCGGCGTCATCTTGTGGAAGGGCGCGTCGCGGGTGATGCCGGCATTGTTCACCAGCACGTCGACCGCGCCGATCTCGGCCTGGACCTGGGCCACGCCCTTGGCGCAATCCTCGTAGTTCGAGACATCCCACTTGTAGGTCTTGATGCCGGTTTCCTTCGTGAATGCGGCAGCCGCCTCGTCATTGCCGGCATAGGTCGCGGCGACGCCGTAACCTGCGGCGACCAACGCCTTCGAAATGGCGGCGCCGATCCCGCGCGAACCTCCGGTGACGAGTGCAACACGAGGCATGGGTCTCTCCTTCAATGGTTTTGCGGATGTTAGGCGCGGAACGATGCCTGCGCAACAATGTTTCGTGAGAGATTGGGCGCGCAGGCTTTGCTCACCCGCCCGCGCGCCATGTCCTCAGTGCCCGCCTAGCGTTCGACGCAGAGCGCCACGCCCATGCCACCGCCGATACACAGCGTGGCAAGACCCTTCTTCGCCCCCCGCCGCTTCATCTCGAACAGAAGCGTGTTCAGCACCCGCGCGCCCGAGGCCCCGATCGGATGGCCGATGGCGATCGCACCGCCGTTCACGTTCACGATGGCCGGGTCCCAGCCCATGTCCTTGTTCACGGCACAGGCCTGGGCGGCAAAAGCCTCGTTCGCCTCGACCAGATCGAGGTCGCCCACGCTCCACCCTGCCTTTTCCAGCGCCTTTCGGCTGGCATGGATCGGGCCCACCCCCATGATCGACGGATCAAGCCCCGCCGTGGCATAGGAGGCGATGCGGGCCAGCGGCTCGATCCCGCGGCGTGCGGCCTCGTCCTCGGACATCAGAAGAACCGCCGCCGCGCCATCGTTCAGGCCGCTGGCATTGCCGGCGGTGACCGTGCCGTCCTTGACAAAGGCCGGGCGCAGCTTGGTCATGGCGTCCATCGTCGCACCATGGCGGATGTACTCGTCCTGATCGACCGTCACGTCGCCCTTCCGGGTCTTGATCGTATAGGCCACGATCTCGTCGGTGAAGCGGCCCGCCTTCTGCGCGGCTTCGGCCTTGTTCTGGCTGGCGACGGCGAATTCGTCCTGCATCTCGCGCGTGATCTGCCATTTGGCGGCCACGTTTTCCGCCGTCTGACCCATGTGATAGCCGTTGAACGCATCCCAAAGGCCGTCACGGATCATCGTGTCGATGAAGGTCACATCGCCCATCTTCGTGCCCGAGCGCATGTTCGCGGCATGGGCGGAAAGGGACATGTTCTCCTGCCCGCCGGCGGCGACGATGGCGGCATCGCCCAGCATGATGTGCTGCGCGCCCAGCGCCACGGCCCGCAGGCCCGAGCCGCAGACCTGGTTGATGCCCCAGGCGGCACTGTCCTGCGAGAGGCCCGCCTTGATATGCGCCTGCCGGGCCGGGTTCTGGCCCTGTGCGGCGGTCAGCACCTGGCCAAGGATCGTTTCCGAAACCTCGCCGGCTTCGACGCCCGCGCGGGCGACAACCTCGGCCAGGACCGCGGCGCCAAGATCATGGGCCGGCGTGCCCGCGAAGGCACCGCCGAAGCTGCCGACCGCAGTGCGGGCGGCCGAGGCAATAACGACTTTGGTCATGATGACCTCCTCTCTGTCGGGGCGGTGTCGCTGCATTGCGGCAGATCCCGCCGGTCAGCGCCTGTCTACGGCGTCGGAGGCCTCCGGGCAACGGATTTCGGCACTTCGGCATGCAATCGCATACCGCCATGCGACCGCCGTTCAGATCAGCGTGCCTTTGGGCCGGCCGTAAAGATAGCCCTGCAGGCAATCTATCCCCAGCCGGCCCAGCATCGCCGCCTCGGCTGGTGTTTCCACGCCTTCGGCGACGGTGAACATCTCGAACTGGCGGGCCACCGTGATCAGCGACTCGGTGATGACCTGGTTGTCGGGGGAACTGTCGATGTCGCGAACGAACAGCCGATCGATCTTCACCATGTCGAAGAAGAAGTCCTTGAGATAACGGAATGCCGTTGCCCCGGCGCCGAAATCGTCGAGCGCGAATGATATTCCGCGCGGCTGCATCTCGGCCATGAAGCGGATCACCACCTCGGGCAGCATCATGGCCGAGCCTTCGCTGATTTCGAGGATCAGTCGTTCGCCGATGCCGGGCCCGCGCGACAGCCCCGCCTCGAGCGTCCTGCGCCATTCGCCGTCGCCGATCGAGCGGGCCGACATGTTGATCGCCAACCGAAGGTCGGGGTTGCGAACCAGCATCGACAGGCCCAGCCGGATCGACGCACAGTCGATGTCGCGGCCAAGACCCGTCTCTTCGACCGATGACATGAAAAGATTGGCCGGCAGCACCCGCCCCCCCTCGTCCAGCAACCGGATCAGCCCCTCGTAGAAGGCGATCCGCGCCGGATCGCCTGCCGCCACCACCGGCTGGAAGGCAAGCTGGGCCCGGTCGGCCAGCAAGGCGGAGCGCACCATGGCCGGAACATCGCCATCGCGCATGGCCATGGCATGCTGCAACGGATCGAGCGGCGCCGTTTCGGTTGAGGTCGAAGGATCGAGTCCGCGCATGTCCCAAAGCTCCCTGCGATGGGAAAGCCTTGTGGCCATTCGCCTAAGATTATGTGAAACCGACAATTCGCAAAGAGTTGTCGCAATCCGGGGGGGCGGCATGGTGGAACGGTGCGGCTGGAGCGGGCAGGATCCGCTGTATCAGGCCTATCACGACCACGAGTGGGGCGTGCCCGAACACGACAGCCGGGCGCTTTGGGAAAAGCTGGTGCTGGACGGGTTCCAGGCCGGGCTGAGCTGGATCACCATCCTGAGGAAGCGCGAGAACTTTCGCCGTGCCTTCGCAGGGTTCGACCCCGATGTCGTGGCCGGCTGGGACGAGGCCGATGTGGTTCGGCTGCTTGCCGATCCCGGTATCGTGCGTCATCGCGGCAAGATCGAAGCGACCATCGGCAATGCCCGGGCCTGGCAGCGGATCGAGGCGCGCGAGGGGTTTTCGCAGTTTCTCTGGGCCTATGTCGACGGACGGCCGATCGTGAACCATCCCCGGACCTTGGCCGAGGTCCCGGTCCGGACGCCCCTGTCCGAACGGATCTCGAAGGATCTGCGGCGCGAAGGGTTCCGCTTTTGCGGACCGACCATTGTCTATGCCTTCATGCAGGCGGTGGGCATGGTCGACGACCATGTCGCGACCTGCCACCGTAAGGCGGGGTTCACCCCCCCCCCCCCCAACGGGGGGGAGCGCCCCGCGGGGGGGGGGGGCCCCCCCGGCCGCCGCCGGGGGGGGGGGGGGGCGCCCCCCCCCCACACCCCCGCCGCCCCCCCCCCCCCGGGGGGGGGGCCCCCCCCCCGCCCTACCAGCGCGTGAGGGCTGCCTCGTCTTCGTCCCTTGCGGCGACCCAGCCGGCGCCGCCCCGCGTCACTTCCTTCTTCCAGAAGGGCGCACGTGACTTGAGGTAATCCATCAGGAACTCGGAGGCCGCGAATGCATCGGCGCGATGCGGGGCAGCGGTCGCCACCATCATGATCGCCTCGCCCGGACCAAGCTGCCCGAATCGGTGGATCACCATCAGATCCGACAGGGACCAACGGCCCCGCGCCTCCTCTGCGATCGCGGCGATCGCACGCTCGGTCATGCCGGGGTAATGTTCGATCTCCATCGCAATCAGCCCGGCCGCCACATCGCGCACAATTCCCGTGAAGCTGACCACCGCCCCCGCACCCGGGACGCCAGCCGCAAAGGCGTTGAGTTCCGCCCCCGGATCGAACGCCGCCGCCTCTAGCCGGACCGCCACTTCAGCCCCCCGTCATCGGCGGGAAGAAGGCCACCTCCCGCACGCCCGCAAGGGGCGCGTCGAACCCGGCAAGCTCCTGATCCACCGCCACGCGCAAGGCGCGCAGATCGGCAAAGGCCGCCGCATACCGGTCTTCCCTGGCGCGCAGTTCATCGACCAGTTCGGCCACGGTCGCAGCCCCGGTCTCGATCCGCTCGCGCGGAAGGCCGATCCGCTCCCGGACCCAGGCGAAATAGAGGATCTCGATCATCCCCTCTCCTTCAGGAGCGGCACCGCCTTGCGGTAGTAATCCAGCCCCGTGATCAGCGTGAGCCCCGCCGCAACCCAGATCAGGGTCAGTCCGCAGACCGTGGCGACAGAGGCCATCGACAGGCCGCCCGGCACCTCGCCCTCGCCCGCGCGGGGGGGGCGGCCGGTTTCCAGATAGGTCAGGCCCGTCCCCAGAAACAGCACCCCGATGGCCACCATCTGGGCAGTCGTCTTCCATTTTGCAAGGTTGGTCACCTTCAGGCCCGCGGCCCGGTCGCCCAGAAACTCGCGCATGCCGGAAACCACGACCTCGCGGAAGATGATCACCGTGGCGGGCAGGATCAGCCAGGGGTTCATCCCCGAATAGCCCGTGATGACCATGATCGCGATCATCACCATCGCCTTGTCGGCAATCGGATCAAGCATCGCGCCGAAGCGGCTTTCCTGCTTCCAGAGCCGGGCAAGATAGCCGTCGAAGTAATCCGTGACCGCCGCCCCGATGAACAGTGCGAGGGCGAACCAGTCGGCCCAGGGCCTGCTGAAGTAGAGAAACATCACGGCAACGCCCGGCGCCGCCAGAAGACGCAGGATCGTGAGCGTGTTTGGAAGCGTCCAGACCATGCGCCTTCCTATCCCCTGCCGGTGTCCGTGACCATAGCCCCCGGTGCCCTGTCGCACGGGCAAACTTGCCGCCCGCGCCCCCCGACCCTATAGTCCGCCCAAACCCGGACCGAGGGGCCAGATGACTTTCCGCGCCGCGCATCTTCTGGGGATCGAACCCCTTCACCCGACCGAGATCACCGCACTTCTCGACCTTGCAGACCGCTATGCCGACCAGAACCGGCGCGGGCTGACCCATCACGACGCGCTGGCAGGGCTGACACAGATCAACATGTTCTTCGAGAACTCGACCCGCACCCAGGCGAGTTTCGAACTGGCCGGCAAACGCCTTGGGGCCGATGTCATGAGCATGGCGATGCAGGCCTCGAGCATCAAGAAGGGCGAGACGCTGATCGACACTGCCCTCACGCTCAACGCGATGCGGCCCGATCTGCTGGTGGTGCGCCATCCGCAATCGGGCGCGGTCGATCTTCTGGCCGCCAAGGTGCAGAACTGTGCGGTGCTCAATGCCGGCGACGGGCGGCACGAACATCCGACCCAGGCGCTCCTGGACGCGCTGACGATCCGCCGCGCCAAGGGGCGGCTCCATCGCCTCTCGATCGCGATCTGCGGCGATATCGCGCACAGCCGCGTCGCCCGCTCGAACATCCTTCTGCTGGGCAAGATGGAGAA
Organism: Rubellimicrobium sp.; assembly: GCA_020832515.1. Classification (GTDB taxonomy): domain Bacteria; phylum Pseudomonadota; class Alphaproteobacteria; order Rhodobacterales; family Rhodobacteraceae; genus JAFIEN01. The sequence goes on from JAFIEN010000132.1 coordinate 5,867, forward strand.
TCGTATCCGCCTGATCGGCCCGCCCACGCTCATGCCCGCAGGCATCGCGGATTTCGGCTGCGAGGTCTTCGAGGACATGCGCGAGGGTCTGGCCGGCGCCGACGTGGTGATGATGCTGCGCCTTCAGCGCGAGCGGATGGACGGCGGCTTCATCCCGTCCGAGCGCGAATACTACCACCGCTATGGCCTTGACGAGGAAAAGCTGCGCTTTGCCAGCCCCGACGCCATCGTGATGCATCCCGGCCCGATGAACCGCGGGGTCGAGATCGACGGGACCATCGCCGACGACATCAACCGCTCGGTCATCCAGACCCAGGTCGAGATGGGTGTGGCCGTCCGCATGGCCGCGATGGAACTTCTGGCCCGCAACCTGCGCGCGGCGCGCGGCGCGAAGGTGGCCGAGGTCATGGCATGAGCGGCGAGCAGCGACCCGAACCCCCGAAGGACCCGCGCGCCAGCGGCATGGTGGCCCTGGCGGCGCTGGTCGTGGTGGGCGTGCTGGTGGTCATCATGGTGCTTGTGGGCGGCTGACAGGTGTTGCACCCGCCCTGCCGCGCCCCGGCTCCGACCACCGGCACTGCGACCCGGAACGGCCGGAATCCGCCGAAACCTGAGGCCGTGGTGCCGCTTCCTGAGGCAGGTCGACAAAAGGATTGCATTGTCGCTTCTTTGTGTCTGGTGTTTTCATTCTACTTGAAGGTTTGTCCGGAAATCTTATGCAGCGGTCACTGACAGGCCGAACGGACCGGAAGGGAGCAAGTTTTGCAGAACGTCATGGACCAGTTTGCCGAAAGGATCCGGGAGTATTACGAGAACCCCCTCGTCCCTGTCGCCCGACAGTTCCTTTACCGCAGCCCGCCGACACTGGGCGAGCTTCGTCGCCCCCCCATGGTGTTGCTGCTGGGGAACCATTCCTCGGGCAAGTCCAGCTTCGTGAACCACCTGCTGGGCAGCGATATACAGAAGACCGGCGTCGCCCCGACCGATGACGGCTTCACCATCATTACCCACGGACCGGTCGAGACCGATCTCGATGGCCATGCTGTCGCCAGCAATCCCAACCTTCCCTACGAAGGGTTGCGGCATTTCGGCGATCAGCTGGTGTCACATGTCAAGCTGAAGCTGCGACCGACCGAGTTTCTGCAGGGGGTCACCCTTGTCGACAGCCCCGGCATGATCGACGAGGCCAAGGCCGAAAGCGGCCGTGGTTTCGACTTTCCCGGCGTGATCCGCTGGTTCGCCGAACGCGCCGATCTGGTGATGATCTTCTTTGATCCCGACAAGCCCGGCACCACCGGCGAAACCCTTCGGGTGTTTCGGGAATCGCTCGGCGGGATCGACCACAAGCTGCTGATCGTGCTGAACAAGATGGATCAGTTCCACAGCTTGCACGATTTTGCCCGCGCCTACGGCGCCTTGTGCTGGAACCTTGGCAAGGTGATCCCGCGCAAGGACCTGCCCATGATCTACAACACCTTCGTGCCGCTTGAAGGACAGCCGCGCGGCGGCCTTCTGATGGACGATTTCGACAAGGCCCGCGAAGACCTTGTCGAGGAGATCCACCGCGCCGCAACCCGGCGGATGGACAACCAGATCACCCAGATGGCCGCCTTCGCCGAAAGGCTTCGCCTGCATGCCTGTGTGATCGACGAGGCGGCAGAGCTTTACCGTGCGTCACGACAGCGCGCCTATGGATACCTTGTGCTGATGACCATGCTGCTGGGCGGCGGCATTTTCGCGACCGGCTTGCTTGTCGCCTTGCCGGCCCTGGCGGCGGTCGTGGCGCTGGTGATCGTCTTCTTCGAACTTGTCTCGCTCCCTCGGAAGCGAAAGCGCCTGGTCAACGACTTCGACGAGATCTTCGAGGGTCTGCACGACACCGAAATGCTGATGCGCGATCAGGCCGAAGATCTGCGCCTGATGTGGGATGAGGTTCGACCGCGTGCCCGCGACGTGGCCACGAAGCGCGGGCTGCAATCCTTCGAAAGGCTTAGCTGGACGGACCGCGAACTGCTGAACGGACTGATCGAGAACGACATCCCGAACCTGCGCGCCGAACTCTACGATGCGCTGCGGGACAAGGCTGCCGGGCAATCGGGTGCCTTGTCCGGAGAACCGGGACCGTCGTCACCCAAGCCGCTGCGCACCGATCCACTGCCCTTCGAGGATGACCCATACGGCAACTGGACCGGCTCGCGCCGGATCGGCGGCGAGGTCGGCTGAGGCGATCGACGCCAGCAGGAAGCAGCCACTGGACAGGTCAGTGATTCTGTCCTAGTCCCCGCTCATGCAGCCGTCGCCCGTCGCTCACAGTCTGCTTGACGATGCCCAGGGCATGGCGCTGGGTGTCTTCTTCTGCAGCCTGGGCCTTTTCGTCCTGACGCATCTGGGCCTGATCACCGGCCAGACGGCGGGGATTGCCGTCATCCTGTCCTACCTGACCGATTGGCCGTTCGGCACGGTGTTCTTCGCGATCAACATCCCCTTCTATCTGCTGGCCTGGGCCCGCCTCGGCCCGGCCTTCACGCTCAAGTCGCTGATCTCGGTCAGTGCCCTTTCGCTTGCCACCGTGCTCTTGCCGGAGGGCATCGGTTTTGCCCGGCTCGACATCGCGCTCGGCGCAGTTCTCTTCGGCTGCCTGACCGGCGTGGGCCTTCTCGTCCTCTTCCGCCATGGCGGCAGCCTGGGTGGCCTCGGCGTGGTCGCGCTGATGATCCAGGACAGGACCGGCTTTCGCGCAGGCTATGTCCAGCTGGCCGCCGATGCCGCGATCTTCGGCACGGCGATCTTCCTCTTTCCCGCCAGCATCGTCCTGTGGTCACTGCTCGGCGCGATCGTCCTCAACCTCATCATCGCCGTCAACCATCGCCGCGACCGTTACATCGCGACCTGAGACCTTTCCCGCTGGCTTTTTCTGCGGATGCACGGTAAGGCCGCGCCAATCCCGGACAAGAGAGCCCCCATGGACATTCGCAACATCGCGATCATCGCCCACGTTGACCACGGCAAGACCACACTCGTCGACGAGTTGTTGAAACAATCGGGCGCGTTCCGCGACAATCAGGCCGTGGCCGAGCGGGCGATGGACAGCAATGACATCGAACGCGAGCGGGGCATCACGATCCTGGCAAAATGCACCTCGGTCGAGCATGGGGCGACGCGGATCAACATCGTCGACACGCCCGGCCACGCCGATTTCGGCGGCGAGGTCGAGCGGATCCTGAGCATGGTCGACGGCGTGGTTCTGCTGGTCGATGCCGCCGAAGGGCCGATGCCGCAGACCAAGTTCGTCACCTCCAAGGCGCTGGCGCTGGGCCTGCGGCCCATCGTGGTGCTGAACAAGGTCGACAAGCCCGATGCCGAACCCGACCGCGCCCTGAACGAGGTCTTCGACCTGTTCGCGGCCCTTGGCGCGACCGACGAACAGCTCGATTTTCCGCATCTCTACGCCTCGGGGCGGTCGGGCTGGGCCGATGTCACGCTTGACGGCCCGCGCGAGAATCTTGACGCGCTGTTCAACCTTGTCGTCGCCCATGTCCCCGCGCCACGCCAGCGCGCGGCGCTGGGTCAGCCATTCCGGATGCTTGCGACCACGCTGTCGGCCGATCCCTTCATCGGGCGCATCCTGACGGGGCGGGTCGAATCCGGCACGCTCAAGGCGGGCGAGACGGTCAAGGCGCTGTCGCGCGACGGCGAGAAGCTTGAACAGTTCCGCGTCTCGAAGATCCTTGCATTTCGCGGGCTTGGCCAGCAGGCCATCGACTTGGCCGAGGCCGGCGATATCGTGACGCTGGCCGGGATGTCGAAGGCGACCGTGGCCGACACGATCTGCGATCTGACACTCGACATTCCGTTGCCGGCCCAGCCGATCGACCCGCCCACGATCAGCGTGACCTTCGGCATCAACGACAGCCCGCTTGCGGGCCGTGACGGCAAGAAGGTTCAGTCCCGCGTGATCCGCGAACGCCTGATGCGCGAGGCCGAGGTCAATGTCGCCATCAAGGTAACCGATACGCCCGGCGGCGAGGCCTTCGAGGTTGCCGGACGCGGCGAATTGCAGATGGGCGTGTTGATCGAGAACATGCGCCGTGAGGGGTTCGAACTGTCGATCTCGCGGCCGCAGGTGCTGTTTCGTGAAGAGAACGGCCAGCGGCTGGAGCCGGTCGAGGAAGTCACGATCGACGTGGATGACGAATTCTCGGGCGTGGTGATCGAGAAGCTGACCGGCGCGCGCAAGGGCGATCTGGTCGAGATGAAACCCGCAGGCACCGGCAAGACCCGGATCATCGCGCATGTGCCCTCGCGCGGGTTGATCGGCTATCAGGGCGAGTTCCTGACCGATACCCGCGGGACCGGCGTGCTGAACCGGATTTTCCACGGCTGGACCCCGCACAAGGGCCCGATCCAGGGCCGGCGGCAAGGCGTGCTGATCTCGATGGAGAATGGCCAGGCGGTGGCCTATGCGCTGTGGAACCTCGAGGAGCGGGGCAAGATGTTCATCATTCCCCAGGACCCGGTCTATGAGGGCATGATCATCGGCGAACATTCGCGGGACAACGATCTGGACGTGAACCCGCTCAAGGGCAAGAAACTGACCAACGTGCGCGCCTCGGGCACGGACGAGGCGGTGCGACTGACACCGCCGGTGCAGATGAGCCTTGAACAGGCGATCGCCTATATCGACGACGATGAACTGGTCGAGGTGACGCCGAATGCGATCCGGCTTCGCAAGCGTTTCCTCGATCCTCATGAACGAAAGCGTCAGTCGCGCGCCGCAAGCTGACCTAGGGCGGGGAAATTTGACCAAATTTCCCCTTCCCCCGCCCGATCACCGGCGCTGCGCCCAGACGCGCAAATTTGGACAAATTTTCGC
>JAFIEN010000133.1 GCA_020832515.1 Rubellimicrobium sp.
CAAGCAGCGCGTCATGGGTGCCCTGCTCGACGATGCGCCCCTGATCCAGAACGACGATCCGGTCCATGCTGGCGATGGTCGACAGGCGGTGCGCGATTGCGATCACCGTCTTGCCCTGCATCGCCCGGTCAAGCGCCGTCTGGATCGCGGCCTCGACCTCGCTGTCCAGGGCACTTGTCGCCTCGTCCAGGACAAGGATCGGTGCGTCCTTCAGAAGCGCGCGCGCCAGTGCGATCCGTTGCCGCTGGCCGCCCGACAGCTTGACCCCCCGTTCGCCCAGATGCGCGTGATAGCCCGTCCGCCCCCGGTGATCGGCCAGATCAAGGATGAAGTCATGCGCCTCGGCCTTGCGGGCGGCGGCAAAGACCTCGTCCTCGGTCGCATCGGGCCGGCCGTAGCGGATGTTGTCCATGGCCGAGCGGTTGAACATCGCCGTTTCCTGCGTGACCATCCCGATCTGGCGGCGCAGCGATTCCTGCGTTACCTCGCGCACATCCTGCCCGCCGACGCGGACGGCGCCGGTTTCGGTGTCGTAAAGCCGCAGAAGCAGCGACACGAGCGTCGATTTTCCCGCGCCCGAGGCGCCGACAAGCCCGATCTTTTCGCCCGGACGGATCGTCAGGTCGATCTTCTCGACCCCGCCTGTCTGGCGGCCATAGGCAAAGCTCACGCCCTCGAACTCCACCCCCTCGGCGCGGGCCAGCGCCACCGCCCCGGGCCGGTCGACAAGCTGGTGGGGCGGCGTCAGCGTCGTCACGCCATCCTCGATCTCGCCCAGATTGGCATACATGGTCATCAGGGCGAAACTGACCCAGCCGGTCATCTGCGCGATGCGCAGCGCGGCGGTGCCCGTCGCCGCAACATCGCCGGCGGTGGCACCACCCATGCTCCACAGATACAGAACGGAGCCGACCAGCAGCACGGGCAGGATGCCCGCGATCATCATCAGGACGAAGCGGAAGGTCGTGGTCGAGATGCCGAATTCCAGCGTCCGGTCGCGATACCCCTCCATCGCGCCGATGGCGGCGCGGTCTTCGTGATCGGCATGGGCGAACAGCTTGACCGTGCGCATGTTGGTGACGGTATCGACCACCTGCCCCGTTACCACCGCCCGCGCCGCCGCCCGCGCCTGCGAGCGTTTGCGGATGCGCGGCAGGAAACGGGTGATGAAGGTCAGGTACAGCACCAGCCACACGGCAAGCAGCAGCGCGATCCGCACATCCACGGCCATGACAAGGATCGCCGTCGCCACGATCGAGGCCAGCGCAAAGACGATGGTGTTGATCACCTCGACCGTGACATCGGTCACGGCGCGGGCGGTCTGCATCTGCTTTTGCGCGATCCGGCCCGCGAAATCATTGTCGAAGAAGGTGACCGCCTGCCCAAGCGTGAATCGGTGCAGCCGCGACAGGACAAGGACGTTCAGATTGGGCTGGATGGCGACCGCCTGAAAAGCGGCCGAGGCGCCATAGGTGAAGGGCCGGATCAGGATCAGGAAGATCGCGGCAAAGACCAGCAGCGCCACATTGGCCGACCAAAGCGCCTCGGGGCCACTGGTGGCGGCCGCGTCGATCACGATGCCCAACAGCATCGCGGCAAAGACCTCGGCACCCCCGGCAAGGGCCGAGGCGATGGCGGCGATCCACAGAAGCGGACCCGCCCCCTTGAGCGCCCAGCCGAAGAAGGGCCGAAGCTTGCGCGGGGGCGGGCGGACATCATCGTCGAAGGGCGGGATCGACCGGGAAATCCGGTCGAGCACCCGGGCATAGCCATTCTGCAGGAAGCTCATTCCGCCGCTTCTACAGTCTCGTCCCCGAGGAATCCACCCGACTGCCGCGACCAGAGCCGGGCGTAGATCCCGCCCTTCTCAAGCAGCGCCTCGTGCGGGCCGTCCTCGATCACCTGGCCTTCGTCCAGAACGACGATCCGGTCCATCTGGGCGATGGTGGACAGGCGGTGCGCAATGGCGATGACCGTCTTGCCCTCCATCATGCCGTAGAGCGTCTTCTGGATCGCGGCCTCGACCTCGCTGTCAAGCGCACTCGTCGCCTCGTCCAGGACAAGGATCGGCGCGTCCTTCAGGATGACGCGGGCAAGGGCGATTCGCTGCCTTTGACCGCCCGACAGCTTGACCCCGCGTTCGCCCACCCGCGCCTCGAAACCTGCGCGGCCTGTACTGTCACGCAGGTCACGGATGAAACCCATCGCCTCGGCCTTTTCGGCCGCCTCGATCATCTGCGCCTCGGTCGCATCCGGGCGGCCGTAAAGGATGTTATCCCGGACCGAGCGATGCAGAAGCGAGCTGTCCTGCGTCACCACCCCGATGGCGGCGCGCAGGCTGTCTTGTGTGACGGTGCGGATATCCTGCCCGTCGATGGTGATCGTGCCGCCCTCGGCATCGCGCATCCGCAGAAGCAGGTTCACAAGCGAGGATTTCCCCGCCCCGGACCGCCCCACCAGTCCGATCCGTTCGCCCGGCGCGATGGTCAGCGTCACCCCGTTCAGCCCGCCCCGCCCCTTGCCATAGTGGTGGGTCACATCCTGAAACCGGATCTCGCCCGCCGTGACCCGCAGCGGCGCCGCCCCCGGCAGATCGGTCACCGTCTGCGGGACGGCGATGCTTTCAAGGCTTTCGCGCAGGGTGCCGACATGCTCGAACACCCGTACCGTCATCCACATGATCCAGCCGGTCATCGTGTTCAGCCGCAGCGCCATGGCGATGGCCGCCGACACCTCGCCGATGCTGAGCGCGCCGATCGTCCAGAGCCAGAGCGCCGGCCCGATCACCGCCACCATTGCGGCCGAGTTGAAGGCCGCCATCGCCCCCTGCTGCGTGGCGAAGATGCGCATCAGCGCGCCGAACCGCAGCCGGTGCCGCGCCATGGCATTGCGGGCGAACCCCGCCTCGCGCCCGGCGTGGGAGAACAGCTTGACCGTCTCGATGTTGGAATAGCTGTCCACCACCCGCGCCGTGACGCGGGAATTGGCCGCAGAGTTTCGCTCGGACGCATGGCCGACCTTGTGCGCATACCACCAGACGAAGGCGGCGAAGGTCACGATCCAGAGGAAGAAAGGGATCGCCAGCCGCACATCCAGCCCGATCAGCAGGATCAGCGTGGCAAGGGCAAAGGCGATGGCCTGCCAGAAGGCCTCGAAGGCGATGAAGGTCGTATCCTCGGTCGCAAGGCCCGCCTGCAGGACGCGGTTCGACAAGCGTCCGGCGAAATCGTTCTGGAAGAACCCCACCGGCTGCCCCAGAAGGTGCCGATGCGCGCGCCAACGGGTTTGCGGCAGCATGTTGGTCGAAATGCCGGCAAACAGCACCATCGCGTTGACCAGCACCAGCACCGGCCGGATCAGCAGCAGAAGCACGGCGGCCAGGAGGATCTCGGAGCGGTGATCCTGCCAGAAAGTTGCCGGGCCGCCGGTCATCAGATCGACCAGCCGCCCGGCATACCAGATCAACCCCAGTTCCAGCGCCGCGACCACGGCACCCAGAACCCCGGCAATGATCAGCACCCGGCGAAACGGGATCGTCTCGCGCCAGATGAAGGCGGCAGGCGTGGCGGGCGGTGTGCCGGGGGGAGGCTCCGCGAATGGCGAAACCATCCCCTCGATCCGGGCGTAGAGGCGGTTCATCAAGGCAGGCATGGCCCTACTCCGCCGCCGCGTCGGCTGTCCCGTCCCCAAGGAATCCACCCGACTGCCGCGACCAGAGCCGGGCGTAGATCCCGCCGCGTTCCAGAAGTGCCTCGTGCGGGCCGTCCTCGATCACCTGGCCTTCGTCCAGAACGACGATACGGTCCATCTGGGCGATGGTCGACAGGCGGTGCGCGATGGCGATGACCGTCTTGCCCTCCATCATGCCGTAAAGCGTCTTCTGGATCGCGGCCTCGACCTCGCTGTCGAGCGCGCTGGTCGCCTCGTCCAGCACAAGGATCGGCGCGTCCTTCAGGATGACGCGGGCCAGCGTGATCCGCTGGCGCTGCCCTCCGGACAGCTTGACCCCGCGTTCACCGACCTGCGCGTCATAGCCCGTGCGCCCCTCGTTGTCCTGAAGGCCGATGATGAACTGATGCGCCTCGGCCTTTTTCGCGGCGGCGATCATCTCATCCTCGGTCGCGTCGGGGCGGCCGTAGAGGATGTTGTCGCGGACGGACCGGTGCAGCAGCGCACTGTCCTGCTGGACCATGCCGATCATGCTGCGCAGGCTGTCCTGCGTGACCTCGCGGATGCTTTGGCCGTCGATCAGCACGTCACCGCCATCCGGATCGTAGAAGCGCAGAAGCAGCTTGACCATCGTCGTCTTGCCCGCGCCCGACCGGCCGACAAGACCGACCTTCTGCCCCGGTTCGATCACAAGGTCGATGGGGCCAAGCCCACCCTCCTTGCGGCCATAGCGGTGGTCGAGGCCCTTCATCTCGATCCGGCCCTCGGTCACCTCAAGCCGCTTCGCCTGCCCGCTGTCGACAAGGGTGATCGGCTGGGCGATCGTCTCCATGCCCTCGGAGACGACCCCGAGGTTCTGGAAGAAGTTCGACACGGCCCACATGATCCAGGCGGTCATCGAATTCAGCCGCAACACCAGCGCCGAGGCCGCCGCAACCAGCCCGACCGAGGCCAGCTCGCCCGACCACAGGAAGATGGCCCAACCGACGACGCCCACGATCAGGATACCGTTGAGGAAGGTCAGGCTCAGGTCCATGATCGAATAGACCCGCATTTCCTTCATCAAGGTGCGGCGGGTCTTTTCGATGGCCTCCTTTGCATAGTCGATCTCGCGGTCATGATGGGCGAACATCTTGACCGAATGGATGTTTGTATAGCTGTCCACCACCCGACCGGTGACGGCGGACCGCGCATCGGAGGATGCTTTCGAGGCGATGGCGACCCGTTTCACCGTCCATTTCATCAAGATCAGATATGGCCCCAGCCACAGCGCCATCGGGATCAACAGCCGAGGATCGGCCCCGAACAGCAGGACCGCCGCCCCCACCAGATAGGCGATGGAAAAGGTGATCGCGTCGAACATCTGGAACACGACCTCGCCCGCCGCAGGCGGCGTCTGCATGATGCGGTTGGCGATGCGTCCGGCAAAATCGTTCTCGAACCAGCCGACCGACTGGCGCAGCACATGCCGATGCGCCCGCCAGCGGACGATGGTGCCGAAATTCGGGAGAATGGCGTTGTTCAGCATCGCCACATGCAGGCCATACATCACCGGACGCAGCGTCAGGATGAAGATACCAACGGCCAGAAGTTCCAGCCCGTGGTTCTGCCAGAAGGTCGCGGGTGCTTCGTCCGACAACAGGTCGACGACCCGGCCCATGTAGGAGATGAGCCAGATCTCGACCACTGCCACGATCACCGACAGGATGCCGGTGACGATGAACACCTTCTTGAACGGCACCATATAGGTGATCAGGAAGGGCCAAAGCTCGCGCGGGGGGGTGTCCGTCTGCTGGTAGGCGACATAGGGATCAACAAGGTTTTCGAAAGGTCTGAACATGGGATGCGCTCCGGTTGAGCGTGTTGCGGCAGTATGTGAAGCGGGCGGCCAGCGACCTGACGCCCAGCACGGGAATGGTCAGGTCAGCCGTTAGGCCGAAGATCCATGAACCCGTGACTCATACTGCGCCTCCATGTCTATTCTGGTCAGGTAGCGCAAACCGGCGCTCGTGTCACCCCCCGAATTCACGCTCCCGTGTCCAGAAGCTGATCCCGGCCCAGCGCAAAGCCCGACGCGATCCACCTCCCCTCGAGCAGTTTCAGCCGCGCGCCAAGGGCCGGCCCCTGCAGCCCCGGCATCAGGTCGGCCGCGCGGATGGGGAAGGTCTGGCCCGCACCGAAGCGGCTCTGCTCCACCTCGGAGGCCGCGATCTCGCGCCCCTCGCCCGCCGCGCGAAGGGCCAGCACATCCAGCGCCTCACCCTCGCCCAACCGATAGCCAAGCTCGCCCGGACCCATGTCCGACGGTGTGGCATCGGCCAGCCGCTTGAGCCGCGCCGCCTGCGGGTTGCTCAGGCGCAGACGCCCCGTCCCACCACCCAGACCGGCAAGGCGGCGCATTGGATCGGAGGCAAGGCCTGCCGTTCCCTCGACATGGACAAGCACGGTCAGAAGATCCGGCGCAGCCCCCGGCAGAATGCGCCAAAGCACGCCCGATGCCCCCATCGAGGCAACCGCCGGGGCCGGATCGGCGGCGGAGAGCAGCTTGACGACTTCGGCCGTGATCCGTTCGGCGGACAGACGGTCCAGCCCGTCCAGATGCGCGGCACAGGCGGCAAGGCCCTCGGCGTCGATGCCCTGATCGGGCGCGCCATACCATGCGTGAAAGCGGAAAAAGCGCAGGATGCGCAGGTAATCCTCGCGGATGCGCGCGCCGGGATCGCCGATGAAACGGACATGGCGCGCAAGTGCATCCTCCAGCCCGCCCAGGGGATCGGAAATGGCCCCGTCGGGCGTCGCATAAAGCGCGTTCATGGTGAAATCGCGGCGAGCGGCATCCTCGGCCATGGTCCGGGCAAAGGACACGACGGCGCGGCGCCCGTCGGTTTCCACGTCACGGCGGAAGGTCGTCACCTCGAACGGCTGGTGATCGGCAACCACCGTCACCGTGCCGTGGTCGATCCCTGTCGGCACGACGCGCAGGCCCGCCGCCCGTGCAAGGTCGCTCACCCGCTCGGGATGTGCCTCGGTCGTGATGTCCACATCGGTGACAGGCCCGCCGATCAGCGCGTTGCGCACACAACCGCCGACAAACCAGGCCTGATGGCCCCCGGCGGTCAGAATCCCCACGACGGTCGCGGCGGGGCCATGCAACCAGTCTGCCAAGATCCTCATCGCGCCACCCGTTCGGCCAGGGCCCGCAGGATGCGCGCCGTTGCCCCCCAGATGTAATAGGGACCGTAGGGCACGGCATAGAAATAGCGCCGCCGCCCCTGCCAGCGCCGCGCCTCGATTCGGAAGCGGGCGGGGTCGATGACATGGGACAGCGGCACGCGGAACACCTCGTCGACCTCGCCCGCCTCGGGGCGTTCGTCATAGGCGCCATGGACCAGTCCGATGACGGGATGGACAAGAAAGCCCGTCACCGTTTCGTGCGGGGGAAGGCTGCCAAGAAGTTCGACATGGCTGCGGGGCAGGCCGATCTCTTCTTCCGCCTCGCGCAGGGCGGCGGCGACAGGGTCGGCATCGCCCGCGTCCTGCTTGCCACCCGGAAAGGCGATCTGGCCCGGATGATGTTTCAACCGGGCCGAACGCTTGGTCAGGATGACCTGCGGATCGCGCCCCGACAGATCGACCCCGATCAGGACCCCCGCAGGACGCAGGACGCGGCCCTCGGGCAGCGCGATGCCGGGGTTGAGGTCGAAGTCGGACGACTCCGTCCCCGGCACGGCGATCGCGCGAAGAAGGAGTGTCCCGGCCTCACTCCGCCCCACCTGCGGCCCCTTTCGCCTCGAACCCCAGCGTGGCGGGGTCGAACTCGTAATGTGCGCCGCAGAACTGGCAATCGGCGGTGACGACGCCGTCATCCGTCGTCATCGTGGCGATATCCTTGGCCGAATAGATCGACAGGCTTTGCCGCACCTTGTCGGCCGAACAGGAACAGCCGAAGGCCACAGGCTGCGGGTCAAAGACCCTCGGCCCCTCTTCGTGGAACAGTCGCACCAGAAGGTCGGTCGGCTGCACCTGCGGTCCGATCAGCTCAAGCTCTTCGACCGTATCCAGAAGGATGTTCGCGCGGTTCCAGTTCTCGCCCTCGTCTCCGGCAAGGATGTCGTCGGCCTGCAGAAGCCCGCCTTCACCCGTGCCACCATCCGAGGTGGCAAAGGGCGATGCCTTGGGCATGTGCTGGATCATCACGCCCCCCGCGCGCCAGAACTCGCCCCGCCCGGCAAGGGTAGAGCGGCCATAGGTCAGCGCAAAACGGGTGGGCAACTGCTCGGACTGCGCGAAATAGGTCTGCGCGCAATCCGACAGCGACCGCCCCGAGATGGGCGTGATCCCCTGATAGGGGGCCATGTCCGCGCCTTGATCGATGAGGATGGCGAAATAGCCCTTGCCGATCTGGGTAAAGGGCTCGGCGTCGTGATCAAGCCGGTCCGCATCATAGCTTGCCCAGGCACGGATGCGCGCGGGTTCGCCGTCCTCGGTCGGGCCGTAGTAATCGGTCGCGATCAGCCGCGCCGGCCCGTCGCCGCGCACCTGCAGCGACAGTTTCCAGCGCAGCTTTATCGTCTGGCCGATCAGCGCGGTCAGAAGGGCCATCTCGGCCACCAGCGCCTCGATCGCCGGGGGATAGTCATGCTGGACCAGAAGGGTCTCGAGCACGCCATCCAGACGCGCGACCCGGCCCCGGATGTCGGAGCGGTCAAGCTGGAAGGGCAGGACGGTGTCGTCCCACGCGATCTGGGCGCCAATGCTCATGGCTTTTTTCCTTGTCTGGACGTCTTCGGGATACCGCGTCCATATAGGTGCGGCAAGCAAGCGTCCAACAGGGGAAGCCATGATCAGGCGGTATGGCGAGGCTGTCAGAAGCGGGCAGCGCTACAGGATGCGCCCCGGCGTCTATGCGATCCTGCCGCGCGGGGGCGATCTGCTGCTGACCTTTCAGGACGAACCCCTGCCCGAGATCCAGCTTCCCGGCGGCGGCATCGACAAGGGCGAGGATCCGGTCCGCGCCCTTTACCGCGAGGTTTACGAGGAAACCGGCTGGCACATCACCGCACCGCGCAGGCTTGGGGCGTTCCGGCGGTTCACCTACATGCCGGAATACGATCTCTGGGCCGAAAAGCTGTGCCACATCTACATTGCCCGCCCGACCCTGCGCCTTGGACCGCCGGTCGAGGCAGGCCATACGGCGCTGTGGTGCCCGGCCGGGGATGCCACCCGGCTTCTGGCGAACGAGGGAGAGCGCGATTTCCTGCGCAAGCTTCTGCGCAGAGGCTGAGGGGTCAGGCCGGAAGGGCGCGCTTTTCGACAAGGATGCCGTATAGCGTCGTCAGGATGCTGGTCCCCGCCATCAGGGTGATCCAGCTGATCGCCAGCTCTGCCAGCATACCGATGATGCCGAAGCCCAGAATGCCGGTCACAAGCGACGCCATCACGTTCAGCACCACAAGAATGGCAGCGGCGTTCAGGATGTGGCCCGACCAGTCGCGCGTGACCGACCAGCTTTCGGCCAGCTTCATCGGCTTGCCCACGGCGATGGCGGGCAGGATGAGCGCCAGCCGCAGCCAGAGAAAGGTGAACACCAGACCCACGCCAAAGCCCATCACCGCGCCGACCACCCTGCCCGATCCGAAGATCCCGACGATGCTTCCCGAGATCAGGATCACCGGCAGCATGACCAGCAGCATCAGCAGCCCCAAACCCAGTGACCGTCCGGCATAGGCCCAGATCGGACGGTCGCCAAGCGCGGGGAGGATCCCCGGATATTCCTCGAGCAAGATGAACCTGTGCCAGGCCACCGCAACCCAGGCGAAGGTGAAGATCATCACGACGAACACGAAGGCAAAGGCCATGATCGCACCCGGCGGCAGCACACCCCCCTGAATCGACAGGGCCAGCGCCTCGGGGCTGATGCCGGTCAGGGCCAGCGCCACGGTCGATAGCAGGATTGCCAGCAGGATCGGCCCGACCGAGACCTTCAGCGCATTGCCAAGGTTGCGAAACAGCATCGACAGGCTGTGCTTGACGATCTGCCATCCCATCGGTGCGTCTCCGTTCCGGTTTCCGCGACGGTCGTCGCATATGGTGGGCGCCACGGTCAACGGCACTTGCTTGCGACCCGTCTGGAAAGGGGATAACCCGAACGCCGCAGTTTTCCGCGAAAGAGCGCCCAAGATGTCCAGCCCCGCGCCGAAGAAGGTCGTCCTTGCCTATTCCGGCGGCCTTGATACCTCGATCATCCTGAAATGGCTCCAGACGACATATGGCTGCGAGGTGGTGACCTTCACGGCCGATCTGGGCCAGGGCGAGGAACTCGAACCTGCCCGCGCCAAGGCCGAGCTTCTGGGGATCAGGCCGGAAAACATCCATATCGAGGACGTTCGCGAGGAATTCGTCCGCGATTTCGTCTTTCCGATGTTCCGGGCAAATGCGCTTTACGAGGGGCTGTATCTTCTGGGCACCTCGATCGCGCGGCCGCTGATATCGAAGCGGCTGGTCGAGATCGCGGCGGAATGCGGTGCCGATGCCGTGGCCCATGGCGCGACCGGCAAGGGCAACGATCAGGTGCGGTTCGAACTGTCCTGCTATGCGCTGAACCCGCATATCAAGGTCATCGCGCCCTGGCGGGAATGGGATCTGACCAGTCGGACGAAGCTTCTGGAATTCGCCGAACAGAACCAGATCCCCATCGCCAGGGACAAACGCGGCGAGGCGCCGTTCAGCGTGGATGCGAACCTTCTGCACACCTCGTCCGAAGGCAAGGTGCTTGAGGATCCGGGCGTCGAGCCGCCCGATTACGTCTATCAGCGCACCGTCCACCCCGAGGATGCGCCCGATACGCCCGAGATGGTCGAGATCACCTTCGAACGGGGCGATGCCGTGGCCATCAACGGCGCAGCGATGAGCCCCGCCACGATCCTGACGCGCCTGAACGAGCTGGGCGGCAAGCATGGGATCGGGCGGCTTGATCTGGTGGAGAACCGCTT
>JAFIEN010000134.1 GCA_020832515.1 Rubellimicrobium sp.
GGATAGGCCGCAAGGAGCACCATCACCAGAAGCATCGGCCGCAGCGCCACGGTCGCGAAGGGGCGCAGCCTGTCCGGTGCAAGGACCTCGACCCGCACCGCCGTGCGTCCGAGAGATGCGAAAAGCCGGGCATTTGCCACCAGCAGGCTGCCGGTCTGGACCATCATGGCCCACAGGGCCACGGTGCCGATCGCAAGCAGGGCGGCAACCGGGTCCGCCGTCAGGCCCGGCCATCCGGGCCCCGTCAGCGCCACATGCACGGCACCCAGTGCGACTCCGATGCCTGCATTCACCGCCACATCGCCGGCAGGATAGCGGACAAGGGCAGCGTGCAGCCGCTTTCGCAGGGCATCGTCGATCGTCAGTTCGCGGGCGAGGACCTCCAGATCATCCTGCGCCGAGCGCGGGATCACGGCGGCCAGTTCCATGATCAGCCCCAGCGACAGGGCAAAGAACAGGGCCTCTCCCACGATTTCGGCCCGCAAGGCCCCGGCCCGCCAGCCCCCGGCCGCGACCCAGACCGCCAGAAGGAACGCCGCCGCGACCGTGGCCCCGACCAACCCGGGCACGGCCAGGCGCTGCCGCAGCCACACCGGCCAGAAGACCGCCGCCTCGGCACGTGCGGCAAGCGGGATCAGGCTGTCGGGCGCCGGGTTCTTGCCACGCTTTTTGCTGGCCGCACTCACGGTATCATCCCCTTGCCGGCGACCAGGGGGGATGCATGCGCGAAGCGCATGGTCTTGGGCCCTGCTGCAGCGGGCGCAGACTGCCCCCAGACACCGATCGCGGCAAAGTCGCCCTGCGGCTCTTTGGGGATCCACCACTGGTAACCATAACCGAAGGTCCGGTTGCTGGCCGGGTTCTGGCCCGATTGCAGTTGCGCGTCCGTCGGGTTGACCGAGGCATGCAGCCAGTCAGCAGGGACGATCTGGCGCCCGTCCCGCACGCCGCCATCCAGAAACAGCCGCCCGAAGCGCGCGTTGTCCCGCAAGGTGGCATTCAGAAAGCAGGGCGCGCATTCGCGCCCTGTTCTGTCGGTGCTCCAGCTTGCATCCGCCTCGGCCGCCGTCGGGCCCCAGAGGCGGCTGGCCAGATCCTCGGCCACCGGTGCGCCCGTCGCCGCCTCCAGCACCACCAGACCCAGCACCAGACCCGGCGCCATGCTGTCGGAACTGATGTAGTCGTTGCAGGTGCCGGGATCGCGCAGGCGGCCAAGGCCCGCAAGCATCACTTCGACAGGCTGGCCCATCGCCATGGCGCGCCAGACCAGCATGTTGATGTCGGAGAACGGGTTGTCGTAATCCTCGTCGAAGGCCATGCCCGAGGACATGGTCAGCGCATCCTCGATGGGCACGACGCCATAGCCAGAGCCTGCCAGCGCGGGCACATACTGGCCGATCGGGTCGCGGATGCTGGCGATATGGCCTTCCTCGACGGCGATGCCGATCAGGGCAGAGAGAACCGACTTTGCCGCCGACCACGACGTGAAGGGCGAGGTCTCATCGGCACCCAGCCGGTACTCCTCATGCGTGATCGCGCCGCGATGGACGACCAACAGGCCGGTGGTCCGGGTGCGATCCAGGAACGCGGCAAGGCTGCGGTCCTGGCCGCCGAAGGTGTAGGTGTCCGGCAAGGGCTGCGGCGCGTGGTCGAAGGCCCAGACGGTCTCGCCGCGCGGTACGGTCCGGGCCGGGAAGACGCGCCCCATGTCGCGAAAGTTCTCGACCCGGTGGCTTTCGGAAAACAGCGTGATCCCGGCCCAATAGGGGCTCTGGCGCAGCCACAGGAAACCTGCCGCAGCCAGAAGGACCAGCGCGGCAAGGCTCCAGACCGCAACGCGTATCAGGCGGCGCCGGATCATGACGGCGTCTCCTTGTTGATGAACCAGACGCATGACTACCACCATTCGGACAGCAAGCGCCTTGATGTCGATCATGCCGGGTGGGCGTTCTGCCGGATCAGAGCGGGCACTCCGGCAGCTTGCCCCTGTGCCGCTGCCGAAGAGTGGCGCAGCCTTCCCGCCCGGTATCGGGACCGCGAAAGGCGAAGCCAATCCTGACCGTGTTCCCTCAGGAACCGGACTGCACCCGTGCCGTCCGCCCATCTTGCCTGCGCCAGCCGCTTGTGCCCGCAGCGATGACGGCCCCGAGGCTGCCGGTGTTGGTGACAAGGGCCGTCACCCGGGGCGCAGCACGCTCGATGCGCAGGTCGGCCATCCACAACCCGTTCGAGCCATCGTGCCGCAAGACGCCGGGGCCAAGGACCCACCCGCCCGCATAGTCGCGGCCCGAGATCAGGTCGTCGAATGTCCGGGCAGGAACGATCCCGTCCTGCCCACCTGCCAGCGTCGCCACCGCCCCACCGTAGCTCAACAGGTCGGGCAGGCTCAGATGAACCAGACCCGCCGACCCGAAGGCAGGTGAGAGATCGGCAAGGGCCGGGTCATGCGCGGCGGGGCGACCGGGTGCCGGGCCGTATCCCCGCAAGGTCAGAAGCCTTGAGAGCAGTGAACCATGCCCCTGCGGGTTTGGTGCAGGGGGCGGCCCGAAGCCCAGGCTACCCAGCCCAAGCGGTGCGGCGATCTCGCGCCGCAGCAACACTTTCCACGGCGCGTCTCCGATCTGCTCGACGACATGACCCGCCAGCATGTAGCCAAGGTTCGAGTAGCGGAACTTGCCGGGGCGGGGCTTGTCCAGCAGATGCGGCGCCAGCACGCGGTCGCGCAGCGGCCCCTCGGGGGCCTGGGCGTCCGGCACGCCTGCAACAGACCAGCCAGCCCGTGGCGGGTTGGCCGCCAGACCGGCGCGATGCGCCAGAAGCGCGCGCAGGCTCTGGCGGGCAAGGTCCGGGTGCAGCGGAAGCGCGGCCAGATCGCCCAGCGGTGTGTCAAGGCCGATCCCGTCCCGCGCCGTCAGCCGCGCCAGCAGAAGCGCCGTCATCGACTTTGTGATCGAGCCGATGTGCCATCTGTCACCTGGTTCGACGGCATCCGGCGCCCCGCGTGCGCGCAGGCCGGCAACGGCGATGCGCGCCATGCCATCGGCCCCGATCCGCCCCAGCCCGACCCCCGGCAGCCGCCACAGGCGCCGCAGCCGTTCGGCATGGCGCAGCAGGTCGGCCGAGGGTTCGCTTGCGGGTTCGGGGATCGTCTGCATGGTATGAAGGTCTTTACATGAGGTTCGTTTAGGCGTACATGAAGTATAACATATTTTACACCATTAGCCAAGAGCCCGATCATGTCCCACGAAGAGCGCAACGTCGTGACCGAGATCCTGGCCAATGCAATCATCATCGGCCTGTTCCTGTGGTTTCTGGTCGCGGGCCATGCGGCGGGTCGGTTCGACGGGCCGGACGGCGTGCAGGTCTGGGCGGTGCTGGTGCTCAAGCTGATCGGGGTCAGCATCGTCATCGGGATCGTGCTGGCGATCTGCATGGCCATCGTCTGGCAGGTGGTCACGGGCGAGAAGCCGGACCTGACCCGCGACGAGCGTGACCGCGCCATTTCAGGGATCGGCTGGAAGGTGCAGGGGATCGCCACGGCCATTGCCGTCGTCGGGGCCGTGGGCGCGCTGGCGCTGGGGCATCCGGTGATCACGGCGATGAACCTGATCCTTGCCGGTTGCGCCTTTGGTGATACCGGCGGCAATCTGGCAAAGCTTCGTGCCTACCGAAGGGGCCTCTGAGTGGCGCGGATCGAGAACACCATCCGCCGGTTGCGCTTCGACGCGGACGAGATGACGCAGAAGGACCTTGCCGCCCATGTGGGCGTGACGCGGCAGACGATCCTGGCGATCGAGAACGGCAAATACGCCCCCACGCTCGAGCTTGCGTTCCGCATCGCGCGCCATTTCGGCGTCGGGGTCGAGGACGTGTTCACCTATCACGACGACTGATCGTCGAAACGAAAGAGACCTGCCATGATCCGCCTTTTCGCGCGGCCGATGCCGCTTGTCCTGCTGCTGGTCTTCGCCACCTTCATCCCGGTGATGATGGCCGGCGTCCGGGTGGTGCAGATCCCGGCGGGGCTCTTGCCCCCCGACGGCCTGCGGCTGGGCGCGGCTCCCGTGTCGCACTGGCTGCATTCCCTTGCCGGCATCCTGTTCGGCCTGCTGGGTCCGTTGCAATTCGCCCGCGCGCTGCGCGCCCGCTTCGGCGCATTGCACCGGCTGTCGGGGCGGGTCTTCGTGGCGGCCGGCATGGTCATGGCGCTGTCGGGGCTGAGCCTGCTGGTGCAGGTGGACAGCATCGCCACGCCCCTTCTTGAGATCGCCCGCGCCGTCTTCAGCGCCGCCCTGATCGCGGCGCTTGTGCTGGGCATTCTGGCCGCGCGCGCCCGCGACCGGGCCGCACATCGCGCCTGGATGATCCGCGCCTACGCCATCGGCATGGGCGGGGCCACCGTCGCACTGGTGATGTTTCCGATCTACCTGATCACCGGCGCGCCGGTCACCGGGTTGATGTCCGATCTGGTCTTCGTCGGCTGGTGGCTTGTCACCATCGCCATCGGGGAATGGATCATCCGCCTCGCGCAACACAAGGAAGCCCTCGCATGAAAGCCGCGATCTGCCGCCACTACGGCCCGCCCTCTGTCGTCACCATCGCCGATGTCCCCGCCCCCGAACCCGGCCCCGGTGAGGTGCTGGTCGCGGTTCAGGCAGCCGGCCTCACATCGGGCGATGCCCGCATCCGGGGCGCGCCCGCGCCCGGGGGGCTGGGGCCGCTGATCCCGCGGGTGTTTGGCCTGCGCCCCCCCCGTGGGGGGGTTCTGGGGGGGGGATATTCCGGGCGGGTGGTGGCGCTGGGGGCGGGTGTCACGCGGTTCGCAGTGGGGGATGCGGTGTTCGGCATCACCGACGGGATGCGCATGGGGGCGCATGCCGAACAGGTTGCGGTCAAGGCGGATGGCCTGATCCTGCCGCGCCCCGACAGCCTGAGCCTGCCCGAGGCCGCGGCCTTCTTCTTCGGTGGGCTGACGGCGGCGGATTTCCTGCTGGATCAATGCGCGCTTCAACCCGGCGAGCGGGTGCTGGTGGTCGGCGGCACGGGCGCCGTGGGCTCGGCCGCCATCCAGATCGCCCGCCACCATGGCGCGCATGTCACGGCACTGACCGGGGCGGGCAATCTGGACCTCGCGCGCGAACTTGGCGCGGATGTGGCGCTGGATTACCGCACCGACCCGGCAAGGGGGCCGTTCGACGTGATCCTCGACGTGCCCGGCCTGATGCCGGATGCGGCCGCGCGCCTTGCCCCCGGCGGGCGGCTGGGGCTGGTCACGGCCGATCTGGCCGGGATGCTGGGCGCGATGCTGCGTCCCCGCCGCGCCGGTGGCCGCAGGCTTTGCGCAAACGTCATCAAGGAAACCCCGCAGGCCATGGCGCGGCTGGTGGCGCTGCATGAGGCCGGGGCCTATCGCCCATTGATCGGTGCGCAGTTTCCGCTCAAGGATATCGCACAGGCCCATGCGCAGGCCGACAGCGGCCACAAGCGCGGCAATCTGGTGATCGAGATGGAGCCGCAGCCATGACCCTGCAATCCGCCCTCGACCGGATCGTCGCCGCCGAGCACCGGCACCGCGACGTCCACGAGATCGCCCTTGGCGTGTTCGAGGGCGAGACCTTCACCCATGCCTGCCGGGGCGACTGGCAGGGTGCGCCGGTGGGGCCCGAGACCCCGTTCCTGATCGCCTCGGCCTCGAAGCTGTTCATCACCGCGATGATCTTTCAGCTTGTGGCCGAGGGGCGGCTGACGCTGGAGACCCCCGCCGCGCAGCTGTTCCCGGGCGAGCTGGACCGGCTGCATGTCTGGAAGGGCGAAGACCTGACCGGACGGATCACCCTGCGCCACCTGCTGAACCACAGCTCGGGCCTGCCGGATTACTTCGAGGGCAAGCGCCGCGACGGCAGCACGCTGGCTGCCGACCTCTTCGCCGGCCGCGACGGCGCCTATGGCCTGGCGCAGGTGCTGGCCTGGGCCCGTGACGAGATGCGCCCGGCCTTCGCACCCGGTACGGGAATGCGCGCGCTTTATTCGGATACGAACTTCTACCTGCTGGCCGAGATCGTCGCGCGCGTCACCGGCGACAGTCTCGATACCGCGCTGGCGCGCCGGATCACCGGGCCGCTGGGCCTGACCCGGACGGCGTTCTTCCGGCCCGGGATGGCCGCGCTGCCCTTGCGGTTGGGCGCGCGGGTGATCGAGGTGCCGCAGGCGCTGGCCTCGATGCCCGGCGATGGCGGGGCGGTGTCGTGCCTGGTCGATCTGGCGCGCTTCACCCGCGCCTTCTTCGCGGGCGGGCTGTTTCCCGCGCGCTTTCTGGAGGATCTGCATCCCTGGCGGCGGGTGTTCTTTCCGCTGCGCGCGGGCACCGGCGTGCTGCGTTTTGCCATCCCGCGCTGGCTGCCGCCGTTCCGGCCGGGGCTGGAGTTCATCGGCCATTCCGGCATCAGCGGCACCATCGCCTTCGCCTGCCCCGCACACGGGCGGATCATCGTCGGCACCGTCAACCAGTTGCAGGATCGCGGGCGGCCCTACCGGATGATGATCAAGGCCGCGTTGGCGTGACGTGGTTCGGGCCGTTGGCTCGTGTCTCTCGCGCCCGACATCCATCGCATGATCGCAGGCCGACCCAGAACGACCGACTGCAGCGTCCGCCATGCCCGCAGCCCCCGGTCACGTCCCGGAAAGCGCGCCTGCCAGTCGGGAACCCGGGCGTCGTGAATCCAGTTCGGCGCGATCAGGTGGCCTATGCGAAGACCGATGCCGAAGCGGTCATCCGGAAGGGCCAAGGCATCTTGCGTGAACGCGGCCGCAGTGCATCGCCGGAAGGCGGGCTTGCCGCGACCCGGGCCGCCGCAGCTGCGCGCGACCTATGTCCGCTTCTTCTTGCCGCGCTTGGGTGCCGCGGGGCCTGAGGTCGGGCGGCGGGGTGGGCGGCTTCCTGCCGTCTTGCCGGGACGGCGGGGCTTGGCAGTGGTTGCGGTTGCGTCGTCGGAGACTCCAGGCGCCCGGGCCTTCTGGCCTTTCTGCGTTGCGCTCCAGCGCTTCTTGACGCGCGGCGTCGGGGCCGTGCCCGGCGACTCTGGTGACGCCTCCGGGATGGCCGGCGGCGCCTCGGCCGCCCGTACAGGTGCCGGTGACGACGCAGGGGCGGGTTTGCCGGTGCGACCCGGCTTGCCGGGCTTGCGTGCCCGAGGGGGGGCAGGCCCGTCGTCGAGCGACGGCTCGCCTTGGAGCCGATGCATCGTCAGGCCCGGCGCGATCTCGAAGCCGGCGCCAAAGCGTGGCGCTGCCTCGGCGGCGATCTGGATGAACGTCACCTGGCCGCGCACACGGATCGCGCCGATGGCCTCGCGGGTGATCCCGGCGGCCTCGCAAAGCTTGGGCAGCAGCCAGCGTGCCTCGGCCCGGCCGTCATGGCCGAGGGGAAGTTCGAACCACACCGAAGCGCCGAAATCGCGGGTGGCGCGCGGTGCAGGCGTGCCCTGGGGCGGCGCCACCTCGGCCAGCTCTTCAGGGGGCGGACGGCCCTCTCGCCAGAGGCGGATGAAGGCGGCGGCCACCTGCTCGGGCCCAACCCGCGCCAGCAAATTGCCCACGAGGGCCATGTCCTGCGGCGGTTCGGACAACGCAGGGTGCGACAGCATCCGGATGTCGTCCTGCGCGCGCACCTCGTCGGCCGAGGGCGCGGTGCCCCATTCGGCCACCACCTTCGCGCCCTGCAGCAGACGCTGCGCCTTGCGAAACTCGGACGGCGCGACGATCAGCGCAGACACCCCCTTGGCGCCGGCCCGGCCGGTCCGCCCCGAGCGGTGCAGCAGCGTTTCGGAATTGCTCGGCAGGTCGGCATGGATCACCAGCTCCAGCCCAGGCAGGTCGATGCCGCGGGCCGCGACATCGGTGGCGATGCACACCCGCGACCGGCCGTCGCGCAAGGCCTGCAGCGCGTGGGTGCGCTCCTGCTGCGACAGCTCGCCCGACAGCGCCACCGCGCGGAAACCGCGGTTGTTCATCCGCGCCAGCATGTGGTTCACATTGGCCCGCGTCCCGCAGAACACGATGGCGGTGCGCGCCTCGTGCAGCCGCAAGAGGTTGAAGATCGCGTTCTCGCGGTCGCGCGGGGCGACGGAGAGCGCGCGATAGGTGATATCGCCATGTTGGCGCGCCTCGCCCATCGCCGCCAGGCGCAGGCCGTCGCGCTGGAAATCCCGCGCCAGCTTCTCGATCGCCGCGGGCACGGTGGCGGAGAACATCAGCGTGCGGCGCTCTTGCGGTGCGCGCTGCAGGATGAACTCCAGATCCTCGCGAAAGCCCAGGTCGAGCATCTCGTCGGCCTCGTCCAGCACCGCGACGCGAAGCCGCGACAGGTCAAGCCCGCCACGGTCGATATGGTCGCGCAAACGCCCGGGCGTGCCGACCACGATCTGCGCGCCCCGCTCCAGCGCGCGGCGCTCGGTGCGGTAGTCCATGCCGCCCACGCAGGTTGCGATGCGGGCACCGGTGGCGGCGTAGAGCCAGCCCAGTTCGGCCGCCACCTGCAGCGCGAGTTCGCGCGTGGGCGCGATGGCCAGCGCGCGCGGCGCCGTCCCGGCCGACAGCCACCCGTCGCCTTCCAGCAGATCGGGGGCGACCGCGATGCCGAAGGCGACGGTCTTGCCCGATCCTGTCTGTGCCGACACCAGCAGGTCGCGGCCCCGCGCCTCGGGGGCCAGCACCGCCCGTTGCACGGCGGTCAGCGTTTCATAGCCGCGTTCGCGCAGCGCCGCGGCGAGGGGTGCTGCGATTTGGGTTTCGATCACGATATCAATCTCAATGGAGTCTGCCTGATTGGGGGCCCTTGGCCGGATGAACGGCCCCGTCACGCCGGGGCCAGGTGCCCCCCTTGGATCGCGATCGACCGATCCGTTGCCCTAACGCCCCTGCAGTGCCCTTGTCAAAGCCTGTTCTGCCGCAGTCCTCCAGCCGGTTGGCGCGGCGGCGCCATTGCCGGCCGCGTTCCTGCCCCGGGCAGACGGCCACATGCGCAGCATCGCTGGCGTCAGTCACCGGGAATGCAGCCAATCCCATGTCTGGCGCTTCGGGATGCGCAGCTGCCGCGGGCAAATGTTGTTGAGTGTCGTGTCTTGAAACGCGAAACGGCTTCCTGAACCGAACCTCCGTCGCGAACGTTGCGGACAGCGACCCTGCGGGCGGTTCGATGTTGCAGGGCAAGTTGCGCTATTCTGCGGATAGTGCGGGTGGAGAGCGCGGTGAAGGATCTTCATCGTCGGCGCCAGTTCTTCTGGCGTCGATCAGGCGGAACTTCCGGCGATAGTCGCTGGGGGTCAGCCGGGTGACTTTTCGAAAGACACGGCGAAAGGCGGCGGGCTCGTCGTAGCCGACTTGCCATCCGATAGCCTCGATCGTTTCGCCGGTTTCCTCCAGAAGTGCCTTTGCCTTCTCCACGCGCAGCCGTTGCAGGTAATCGATCGGCGCATGGCCGGTCGCGCGCACGAAACGCCGGTTGAAGGTCGCGCGCGGCAAGCTGGCCTTTTCGGCGAGTTGCTCGACCGTCAGGTCGGCCCGCGGTCTGGTGGCGATATGATCCTGCACCGCGCGGATGATCCCATCGCCATGGTCCATCTGCGGGCTGAACGGCATGAACGGCACCTGGCCGGGCATGTTCCACTGATAAAGCAGAAACTTCCCCACGGCCTGCGCGGCGCGCGGGCTGACATGGCGCGAGATCAGGTAGAGGATCAGGTCCTGCCACGAATTCGCGGCCCCGCTCATGACGAACTCTCCGCGTGCGCCGTCGACCAGCAGCAATTCGTCCAGCCGCAGGCGTACCTGCGGAAAATTG
Organism: Rubellimicrobium sp.; assembly: GCA_020832515.1. Lineage (GTDB taxonomy): Bacteria > Pseudomonadota > Alphaproteobacteria > Rhodobacterales > Rhodobacteraceae > JAFIEN01. The sequence goes on from JAFIEN010000134.1 coordinate 9,839, forward strand.
CGCCGGAAGTCTTCTGCAAAAGCCCAGTGCGTGGTGGTCGCGCGCCCATCCAGCAACCCGGTTTCGGCCAGCAAGAGCGCACCGGCGCAGGCAGTGCACAGATCGGCGCCCGCTTCATGTTGCCGTCCCAGCCATTCGACAATCTCGGGATGGCGCCCTTGCACCCAGCCCTCTTCGGGCAGAAACATCGACGCGGCGATCACGATGTCGGTCTGGGCGACCTCGTCCACGCCGCGGTGGATCTGCATCGGCAGCCCGCAGGCGCCAACGAAGATGCCGGGTTCAAGGCCGACGATCTCGACGTCGAAAGGCGCCCCCGGTCCGGCATTGCCGCCATCCAGCACCCTGTTCCCGACCGCCAGCGTTTCAAAAAGCCCGTTGACCGGCGTTCCCGTCGACATGCCCGGCAATGCCAGGATGCTTACGCGCCGGGGTCTGCTTCTGGCCGACATTCGGGCCTCCGCTGATCAGAATGGACCGTTTCTGCGCGGTCCGGCTCTGGCCGGTCGACTGACGGACGCCTAGCCTTGGAACTGCGCGAAACAGTACCGGCGGGTCGATGCGCCGCTCGGAAATGTTCGTGGAAGGATACAGCAAAACCCCTTCTGCGGCAAACCGCCGTGGCCTTCGGAACGGCCCGGCCCACCGCCCCTGAACGCCAAGGAGGAGAAGATGACACTCACCGCAGACCCACAGACGGAATACGTTGCCTTCTGGAACGACATTCTGGCCACGAAGTTCGAACGCTTCCGCG
>JAFIEN010000135.1 GCA_020832515.1 Rubellimicrobium sp.
CTGTGGCGGCGCGCGGCCGACCCGGCCTGGAACCGGGCGCGCGGGCCGCTCGTGGTCAGCCTTGCCATCGGCACTCTCTGGCTGGCCATCGCCAATGCAAGTGCGATCTGGGCCACGGTGGCGATCTTCGCCATGGCCGCGGGCGCGATCACCGCCCTGATCCGCGCGCCCGAGGCCGACCGCTGGTGGTTCCAGGCCCCCATCGGCATCTATGCCGGCTGGCTGACCGCGGCATCCTTCGTATCACTGGGCAGCACGGCGGCGGGCTATGGCCTTGTCCTGGGCAGCCTCGGCTGGGCCTATGTCGGCATCCTTGGCGCGCTAGCCGTGGCCCTCGGGGTGCAGTCGCAACGGCCGCAGGCGCCGGAATACGGCGCGACCGTGATCTGGGCGCTGGTCGGGATCATCGTGTCGAACGGATGGGCGGTGCTAGGGGTCACGGCGACTGCGGCCATCGGGATCGCGGTGATCGGGGCCGCACTTGTTCGCTGGTCGCGGCCTGCGGTGGTGTAAGGGGTCGTCCGGGCATCGCCCACCTGACGGCGCCACGGCTTGTGATGCGCGCGGGGCTGGTCAAGGTCCGCGCGCCTTAGCCTTCCGACACGACCTCCGCCCCGTCCCGCACCGATGTGAAGAAGCAGTTTCGCCGCCCCGTATGGCAGGCCGGCCCCGTCTGATTGACAAGCACCAGCAGGCAGTCCCGGTCGCAATCGACCCGCAACTCGACAAGCGTCTGGACATGACCCGAGGTCTCGCCCTTGACCCAGAACGCCTGCCGCGAGCGCGACCAATAGGTCACCCGCCCCGTCGCCAGCGTGCGCCGCACGGCTTCGGCATTCATCCAGGCCAGCATGAGCACTTCGCCCGTCCCGGCCTCTTGCGCGATGGCGGGGATCAGGCCCGCGCCATCATAGGTCAGCGTGTCGGGATCGAATGACATGGCGGCACCCTTTGGAATCCGGCCCGCACCGACTATGTTCCGGTCAAGCCTATCAGGACCCCTCTCATGACCACCGACAGCGATCTCGTCAAACTCTATTCGACCCGCATCCTTGCGCTTGCGGCCGACATGCCGCGCACGACCCGGCTGGCCGCGCCCGACGCAACCGCCCGGGCCCGCGCACCGCTTTGCGGCTCGACCGTGACGGTGGACATCACGGTCGAGGACGGAGTCGTCCGTGACTTCGGCCAGGAGGTCAGGGCCTGCGCTCTGGGCCAGGCCGCAGCCTCCATCGTCGGAGCCGCCGTCGTCGGACTTGGCGAAGCCGAGATCCGAAAGGGCCGCGATCAGCTTGTCGCCATGCTCAGGGACAGTGGTCCGCCGCCCACCCATCCCTTCGAGGCGCTTGAGGTGTTGGCCCCGGCAAGGGACTACCGCAACCGCCATGCCTCGATCCTGCTGCCGTTCGAGGCCACGCTCGACGCGTTCAAGCAACTGCGCGCAGCACAAGAGGCCTGAGCCGAGGGCCAAGGCGGTGGAACAGGACGCGGCATCGCAGGCGCCCGACGACCGGCCCGATGCATGACGGGTTTCGACGCCCGGGATGTTGCACCCCCCCGGGATGCGATCTAGCCTTGCTGCACTGCAGCGTGGAGTGGACATGCCGACAAGCAGGATGCAGCCCACCAAGGCAGCCGGCCAGGTCGCCGACCGGAGGGCGGCACCCGAATCGGCGGGGCGCTTCGACAGGGTGACGGGACGGATGATGGGCCGCGTGACGGTCAGGGCGTCTGGCGGCCCCGGCCCGCGCGCGGGGGCGCCATGACGGGCATCATCATCATCGTCCTGACGCTGGCGGCGTTGATCGTGCTGGCCTATCTCGGCCTCAGCCTGTTGCTGCTGGCGCCCGGGCTTGCGCTGCTTGCGGTGCTTGCGGCCGAGGGTGGACCGGTCCTTGCCAGCTATACGCAGGTGTTCATGCAGGCCACCGGTGGCTTCATCATCCAGTTCTTCCCGCTGTTCCTGCTGGGTTCGGTGTTCGGCAAGCTGATGGATGCGTCAGGATCGGCACGGACGCTTGCCGATGGCATCATCCGTGGTCTGGGACCGCGCCGCGCGATCCTGGCGGTGATCCTGTGCTGTGCGGCGATGACCTATGGCGGGGTGTCCCTGTTCGTCGTGGCCTTCGCCGTCTGGCCGATCGCATCGGCGCTGTTCCGCGAGGCGGACCTTCCCAAGGTTCTGATCCCCGCGACCATCGCGCTGGGGGCCTTCACCTTCACGATGACGGCGCTTCCGGGCACGCCGGCGATCCAGAACGCGATCCCGATGCCCTATTTCGGCACAACGCCCTTTGCCGCACCGGGGCTGGGGCTGATCACGGCGGCAATCATGCTGGGCCTTGGCTGGGCCTGGCTGGAATGGCGCGCAGGCCGATCGGGGCCGGGCTATGGCGATGACACCATGCAGCCGGACGAGACGGACGCAGGCTCCGCACCCGGTCTGGGTGCCGCCGCTGCCCCGCTGGTGCTGGTGCTGGTCCTCAACCTTGCCTTCACCTTCGTTGTGATTCCGGCACTGGACACCGCCTATCTTGCAGACCCGGCATTCGGCGAGACACATATCGACGCCCTGCGCGGGGTGTGGTCGATCATCGCCGCGCTGTCGCTGGCCTCGCTGGCGCTGGTCGCGCTGAACTGGCGGCGGATGGCCGGGCGGCTGGGGACGACGCTCGACCATGGCGCGCGGGATGCGCTGCTGCCGATCTTCAACACCGCAAGCCTCGTCGGCTTCGGTGCCGTGATCGCCTCGTTGTCGGCCTTCGGACTGATCCGTGACTGGGTCGTGACGATCGGCGGGGACAACCCGCTGATCTCGCTGGCTGTCGGGACAAGTCTGCTGGCCGGCATGACGGGCTCGGCCTCGGGGGGGATGTCGATCGCCCTGGCGGCACTGGGCGAGACCTATCTGGAAATGGGGCTTGCCACCGGGATCGCGCCAGACCTGCTGCACCGGGTGACGGCGATGGCGACCGGAGGGCTGGACGCGCTGCCGCATAACGGTGCGGTGATCACCCTGCTGACGATCTGCGGGCTGACGCATCGCGAAGCCTATCGCGACATCGCGGTGGTGGCGGTGGTGATCCCGATCATTGCGCTTGTGGTGCTGGTCACGCTGGGCACGCTTCTGGGCAGCTTCTGACCAGGGACAGGCCGGGTTCGAGCGACGGTGACCCTTCGGCCGGATGAAGCGGGCCTGATGCGACGCCGGATCATGCACTGCCGGATCACGCAATGCCGGGCCCGAAGCATCAGCGAAACTGCGGGCCGCAGGACCAACCGCGCCCGGCGGGCGATGACAGCAAGCCCGACCACCAGCCCAGACAAAAAAAACGCCGCACATGCGCGTGGCATGGCGGCGTCAGTCACAGCGATTCCTCGGGGCAGTGGCGGGCGGAACGGGCGGCCGGGACAGCGGCCGGACCAGCCCCGGATGCAGCGGGGCAACCCACCAGAGAGGAAGACGCCTGGCAGAAACTCAGAAGACGGCCGAAAACTGAAGGCCTCCGATCAACAGCAAGGCCAGCGCCAGCACACCAGCGGCATCGCTTATCAGGCTCGCGCGGGACCGGATGAAGGCCGCGTGGATGTCTTGTGCCATGGGGTGCCTCCTTGCGCCAAGATGTTGTCCCTTTGTTCTCATATTTCGATCGCGTCGTAAAGAACTTTTTAAGAACACATGAAAGACACATCGGGAACATGGGGCATCGGACGCAAGTCTGTCGCCCGTGGGCGGGGCAAGGTCTGCGCGCCGCAGGCCCCCGCTGGCACCCCTACCCCACCGACATCAACCGGATTGCCCGGTCCTGCTCCATCAGCCACAAGAGCACCCGCACCGCCTGTCCCCGCGCGCCCGTCAGCTCGGGATCCTCGGACAGAAGCTTGCGGGCGTCGCTCTGTGCCACGGCCATGAGACCGGCCTGCCGCTCGAGGTCTGCAATCCTGAACCGCGGCAGCCCCGATTGCGCCGTTCCGATCACATCACCCGCGCCGCGCATCGCAAGGTCCTCTTCGGCGATGCGAAAGCCGTCCTCGGTGCCGCGCAGAATCTCGAGCCGGCGCCGCCCCGCCTCGCTCAGGGGGGGGGTGAACATCAGAAGGCAGGTCGATTGCGCCGTCCCGCGCCCCACGCGCCCGCGCAGCTGGTGCAACTGCGCCAGACCGAAACCCTCGGCCCCTTCGATCACCATGATCGAGGCATCGGGCACGTTCACCCCCACCTCGATCACCGTCGTCGCGACCAGAACCCGCGTCCGGCCGGCGACGAAATCCGCCATCGCGGCATCCTTTTCGGCCGGCGGCAACTGGCCATGCACCAACCCCGCCACCCCCTCGCCCAGGGCTGCGCGCAACTGACGAAAGCGCTGCTCCGCCGCGGTCCGGTCGCTGGTCTCGCTTTCCTCGACCAGCGGGCAGACCCAATAGGCCTGCCGCCCTTCGGCCACCGCACGGCGCAAATGCTCGACCACCTCGCCCAGCCGCGCCGAAGACACCAGCGCCGTCGTCACCGGACTGCGCCCGGGCGGCTTTTCGTCCAGGACCGACAGGTCCATGTCGCCATATTGCGCCAGCGCCAGACTGCGCGGGATCGGCGTCGCCGTCATCACCAGCATGTCGGCCGCCAGCCCCTTTCCACCAAGCTCCATCCGCTGGGCCACACCGAAGCGGTGCTGTTCATCCACGATGGCAAGGCGCAGATCGCCAAATACCACGTCCTTCTGAAAAAGCGCATGGGTCCCCACCAGAATGTCGATCCGCCCGGCCGCCAGATCGCTCAGCTTGGCCTGCCGCTCGGCCCCCTTGTCGCGCCCGGTCAGCATCTCGATCCGCACACCGGCTGCGGCGGCAAGCGGGGCCAGCCCATCGTGATGCTGCCGCGCCAGAATCTCGGTCGGGGCCATCATCGCCCCCTGCCCGCCTGCCTCGACCGCGATCAGCAGCGCCATCAGCGCAACCAGCGTCTTGCCCGACCCGACATCCCCCTGCAGCAGCCGCGTCATCCGAAGCCCCGCCGCCATGTCTGCCGCGATCTCGGCCACGGCGCGGGATTGGGCGGCAGTCGGCCGATAGGGCAGCGCCGCAAGGACCCGCGCCCGCAGATGCCCGTCGCCCGCAGACGGCCGCCCCTTGGCCCGCCGCGCCCGCGCCCGTGCAAGCGCGAGTGTCACCTGATGGGCAAAGACCTCGTCATAGGCCAGCCGCTCACGCGCCGGGGCAGTCAGCGACAGATCCGTCATGTCGCCCGGCGCATGGGCCAGCCGCAGCGCCGCAGCCCAGCCCGGCCAGCGCGCCTTTGCGACCTGTCCCGGGTCGATCCATTCGGCAAGCTCGGGCACCAGATCAAGCGCCGCCAGAACCGCCCGTTGCATGATCCGGGGCGTGATCCCGCCATGCAGCGGATAGACCGGCTCGAAGGCGGGGATCTCGGCGGCATCTGCTTCGGGGACCACGTGGTCGGGATGCACCATCTGGGCGATCCCGTCGAACAGCTCGAGCTTGCCGGACACGATCCGCCGCTGCCCGGTGGGCAGAAGGCGCGCGACATGATCGCCGCGGGCGTTGAAATAGACGATCTGAAAGCTGGTCGTCGCATCCTCGACCGTGACGCGCCAGGGCCGGCCCCTGGTGGTCGGCGGCCGGTGCTGCCCGACCGTGACCGCAACTGTGGCGGTGGCGGGCGGTTCGACCTCGCGGATCGTGCGGCGAAGGCGGCGGTCCACACCGGCATAGGGCAAGGTGAACAACAGATCGCGCGGCTTCTCGATCCCCGCAGGCGCAAGCGCCGCGGCCGTCCGAGGTCCGATCCCGTGGAGCGAGGTCAGATCGGCGAAGAGAGGCCACAGGACCTCGGGCCGCCCCCCGCTCATGCCCCGCCGATCAGTGCAAGCCAGCCATCCTCGTCGATGGTCTCGATCCCCAGAGCGGCGGCCTGTTTCGCCTTCGACCCCGCCCCGGGGCCCGCCACCACCAGATCGGTCCGCGCGCTGACCGAACCTGCGACCTTGGCCCCCAACGCCTCGGCCCGGGCCTTGGCCTCGGCCCGGGTCATCTTCTCGAGCGTGCCGGTGAAGACCACGGTCTTGCCGGCGACGGGGCTGCCCTCGGTTGCAGGCCGGACCGCGTCCTGGATGTCGAGTTGCGTGACCAGCCGGTCGATCGAGGCGCGCTCGGCCGGTTGATGGAATGTGGTCACGATCGAGGTCGCCATGACCGTGCCGACCCCGTCGATCGAGAGAAGCTCTTCCCACTCCGGTCCTTCGCCGATCCGGGCGCGGCTTATGGCACCGACCAGCCTGTCCCAGCTGCCGTAATGCTGCGCCAGAAGCGCCGAGCCGCTTTCGCCCAGATGCCGGATGCCAAGCGCGAACAAGAGGCGCGAAAGTGAAATCCTGCGTGTTTCCTCGATGGCCTGAAAGAGGTTCCCGACGCTCTTTTCGCCAAAGCCGTCGCGGTTCTTCAGCTTGGCAAGATTGGCGCCATCCCGCGCGGCCAGGGTAAAGATATCCGCGGGTTCGCGGATCGCAAGGTCGGGATCGACGAAGAACATCTCGATCTGCCGGGCACCCAGACCTTCGATGTCGAAGGCGCCTCGGCTGACGAAATGCTTCAGTTTTTCGACGGCTTGCGCGGGACAGATCATGCCGCCGGTGCAGCGTCGGATGGCATCTCCGGGCTCGCGGATCGCTTCGGAACCGCATTCCGGGCAATGGTCGGGAAAGATGTAGGGCTGGGCGTCAGGGGCACGGCGGGCCGGATCGAGATCGCGGATCTTGGGGATCACGTCGCCCGCGCGGTACACCTCGACCCAGTCGCCCGGCCGGATATCGCGACCATCGCGGATCGGCTCTCCGGTGGCGGTGCGACCGGCGATGTAATCCTCGTTATGCAGGGTCGCGTTCGACACGACGACCCCCCCCACCGTCACAGGATCAAGCCGCGCCACGGGTGAAAGCGCGCCGGTGCGACCCACCTGAATGTCGATCGCGACCAGCCGCGTCCAGGCACGTTCGGCCGGAAACTTGTGCGCGATCGCCCAGCGGGGCGTGGCCGAGCGAAACCCCAGACGCCGCTGCAGATCAAGATCGTTCACCTTGTAGACGACACCGTCGATGTCATAGCCAAGCGTGGCGCGCTGCGCCTCGATCTGTCGGTAGTGTTCGAGAAGCTCGGCCGGCCCATCGCACAGCGCCGTCAGCGGATTGACCCGGAACCCCAGCGCGCCCAGACGCGCGATCGCGCCCATCTGGCTGTCGGCCAGGGGCGCCGAGACCGCGCCCCAGGCATAGGCGAAAAAGCACAGGGGGCGGGCGGCGGTGATCGCGGGGTCAAGCTGGCGCAGGGATCCCGCGGCGGCGTTGCGCGGATTGGCAAAGCTCTTGCCCCCCGTCCTGGTCGCGCCGGCATTCAGGGCGGCGAAATCGGCATGCGCCATATAGACCTCGCCCCGCACCTCGAGCAGGTCGGGCGCATCGGTCAGGTGATGCGGAATATCGGCGATGGTGCGGGCATTGGCGGTGACATTCTCGCCGATCTCGCCATCGCCGCGTGTGGCCGCCTGCACCAGATGTCCACCTTCGTAGCGCAGCGATAACGAAAGGCCGTCGATCTTGGGTTCGGCCGTGAAGGCCAGTGGCGCCTCGGCGCCCAGGTTGAGATAGCGGCGGATGCGGCTGTCGAATTCGGCGATCTCGTCCTCGGCGAAGGCATTCTCGAGGCTGAGCATCCGGACCGAATGCACGACCTTGCCAAAGCCTTCGGCCGGGGCGCTGCCCACGCGATCGGTGGGGCTGTTTGCGCGCTTGAGTGCCGGGAAGTGCCGCTCGAGGTCGCGGTTGCGCCGCTTGAGCGCGTCATAGTCGGCATCGCTGATATCGGGTCGATCTTCGGCATGATAAGCTTGGTCGGCCCGCGCGATGGCCAGGGCAAGCTGGTCCAGCTCCGCTGCGGCCTCGGCCTCGGTCAGCGAGGCGACGTCGGCCCGGGCAAGGACCGGCCCTTGCAGCATCGCGTCCAGGGCAGCCTGCCCAGCGTCGCGCCCGGGCGCATTTGCAGCTGGCGCATTTTCACTGGCCCCATTGTCACTGGCCCCATTGTCACTGGCCGCAGTGTCACTGGCCGTCTTCGTTCCTGCACTCTTCCGTCCGGTCGATTGCGATCCCGCCTGCCATGCATCCGGCGCAACAGACGTCCCCGCCGATCTGCCGGCCGCCTCCGACCCTTTCCGTTCGCTCATCTTCCAAGCCCCGTGGACGCATGCCGCATGCCGACCCGCCTTGCCCAAGTGATAGGGGCGCAGGTGGTGCGCGTCCAGTCAGGCGAAAGAGCCCGCCTTGCAGGCCTGCAGCAAGCCCCCGGCCTCAGGCGCCGAGCGCCATCCGTTCCGCATCGCGCCCGACAGGCTCGGGATCACGCAGCACATAGCCGCGGCCCCAGACCGTCTCGATATGGTTCTCGCCCCCGGTCGCCTGGCTGAGTTTCTTGCGCAGCTTGCAGATGAACACATCGATGATCTTCAACTCGGGTTCATCCATCCCGCCGTAGAGATGGTTGAGAAACATCTCCTTGGTCAGCGTCGTCCCCTTGCGGAGCGAGAGCAGCTCGAGCATCTGGTATTCCTTGCCGGTCAGATGCACCGCCGCCCCTTCCACCTCGACCGTCTTTGCATCGAGATTGACCGCGATCCTGCCAGTCCGGATCACCGACTGGGCATGGCCCTTGGAGCGGCGGATGATCGCATGTATGCGGGCGACCAGTTCCTCGCGGTGGAAGGGCTTGGTCAGGTAGTCATCCGCGCCGAAGCCGAAACCGCGCAACTTGCTTTCCGTCGCGTCATCGCCCGATAGGATCAGGATCGGCGTGTCGACCCGACTGATTCGCAGCTGGCGAAGGACCTCATGCCCGTTCATGTCGGGCAGGTTCAGATCAAGCAGGATCAGGTCGTAATCATACAGCTTTGCAAGGTCTATTCCTTCCTCCCCCATATCGGTTGCATAGACATTGAGATTGGCATGGGTCAGCATCAATTCGATGCTGCGAGAGGTCGTGGGGTCGTCTTCAACCAGAAGTATGCGCATCCCGGGTCTCCGCTGAACGAGTCGCAGCACCCTAGCCGCACAATGGTTAATCACACGTTACCCTTGAAGACCCGGTAACATTTCCACCTATGGTTGTCTATACTTTTGCAAGGCCGTGGCACGCAGGGCGGCTTCGCCATGGCGGCTGACGGCGAGTTCCCATTCAAGGAATTCGTCCTCTGACAAGGAGTAAAGCCCCAATGCCTCGTCCCGTGTAATGAGCCCGGCCGTCACGGCACGCACGACCGCGGCCTTGCGCGACGCGACCCAGCGACTTGTATCCGCCGCGGGCAAATCGGCCCGGGTCATGATCGTTCCATCAGACAGCGTCACCGAACGCGGCCCGTTCACCTTTCGCAAATACACCTCTCACCCCTCCGTGACTGCATTGCGACAGGCAGAATGCCCGGCGCGCTTTAACTAGGGATGAAGCCGGGGGGTTGTGAGTGACTCGCATTTTCCTATATTTCAACGCACTGACCAATCATCGGATATCGCAATGCCACTCGACCCTGCGTTGAATTCGCTCGGCTTCGCCAAGGCCCCGGCCGAAACGCGGGTCGTCGTCGCCATGTCCGGCGGGGTTGATTCCTCGGCCGTGGCGGCCGAACTTGCGGCACAGGGCTATGACGTGGTCGGCGTCACGCTGCAGCTTTACGACCACGGGGCGGCACTTGCGAAGAAGGGCGCCTGTTGCGCGGGCCGCGACATCCATGACGCCCGCCGCGTGGCCGAGGCGATGGGCTTTCCGCATTATGTGCTGGATTACGAAAGCACATTTCGGGCCGCGGTGATCGACGAATTCGCCGACAGCTATCTGGCGGGGGCGACGCCCGTCCCCTGCATCCGCTGCAACGAACGGGTGAAGTTCAGGGACCTTCTGGAAACCGCCCGCGCGCTCGATGCCGATTGCATGGCGACCGGGCATTACGTTCAGCGCCGCATGGGTGCCCATGGGGCCGAGCTTCACCGGGCCTGCGATCCGGCGCGGGACCAATCCTATTTCCTGTTCTCGACCACGAGGGAGCAGCTTGATTTCCTGCGCTTTCCGCTGGGTCACCTTGCCTCGAAGGCCGAAACGCGCGCCCTTGCGCAGCGGCACGGACTGTCCATCGCCGACAAGCCCGACAGCCAGGATATCTGTTTCGTGCCGAACGGCGATTATGCCGCGGTGATCGAAAAGCTGCGCCCCGGCGCGGCCGAGCCCGGCGACATCGTGGATGTCTCGGGCAAGGTCCTTGGACGCCATGACGGTGTGATCCATTACACGATCGGGCAACGGCGCGGGCTGGGGATCGGGGGGCTGGTCGATCCGCTTTATGTCGTGCGGCTTGATGTCGAGGGGCGGCGCGTCATCGTCGGCCCCAAGGACATGCTTGCCACCCGCACGGTTCCACTG
>JAFIEN010000458.1 GCA_020832515.1 Rubellimicrobium sp.
TTGTCGCGGAAACGCCGTCAGGCGATCCCGGCGACCTCTGGCTTGGTGGCTCTCCTGACCCGAACACACAGGTGATGATCAACGGACAGACCTACAGCTTTTCAGTGAGCTGGATCGGGACGCTGCCGACAACCAACAATCAAGGCGCCAATCAGGTACCTACCCAGTTCCGGGGAGACGAGATCATGCGCATCGCGGTGCAGGATTATCCTTCTCCCGGTGGCGTGACCTATCTTGTCTTCATGCCCTTCGAGCAGGCGACCGCTGCCCAAATGGACGCTTTCGGCAATGGGGCGATCTCGGTTCAGAATATCAACACAAACCCTGACCCGGTACCGGTCTGCTACGCCGAAGGCACCCGGCTGGAAAGTGTCAACGGCCCCGTGGCAGTCGAAAACCTTCAGTCAGGCGATCTGCTGGTGACGTTGGACGATGGGCCGCAACCAATTCGCTGGATCGGTTGGACAGAACATCACTGGCCCGGAACCGATGAAAAGCTGCTCCCAGTCCGTATTCCGGCAAGGTCGCTGGACGGCCGTCTGCCCTATCGCGATCTGATGATTTCGCCTCAGCACCGGATCCTTCTAAACAGGGAAATCTTTGCTTTTGGGGATGCGGATGAGGATTGCTTCGCACCAGCGCTCAGCCTGGATGGATATCGCGGGGTCCAGAGGGACACCTCTTGCAAGACAGTGCGATACTATCACGTGCTCCTGGAGCGCCATTCCATTCTTATGGCCGAAGGGCTTCTCTCCGAAAGTTTCTTTCCCGGCCCAATGGCCATGCGCAATCTGAGCTTGGGGAACCGCGTTCAGGTCATGACCTTGTTTCCAGATTTGGCAAAGGACCCGACAGGAGGATACGGAAAGCTGTGCAGAAGAGCGCTGACGAAACGCCAAGCAGTTGAAATTCTTTTCACCGCAGCGGCGTGAATCCGATCAAAATAGTAAGCGATGGGGTGTCCACCCCATCGCTTACTATTGTGGCGATATGTGGCGATATGTTGCGACGTGTCGAGATCGGGTCTGGGGCTTTGTCTGGATCAAGAAAACGCGTCATGGCTTGCGCCGGACCCGATCTCGACCGTTGGCGCTTGCCGGGCACAAGCGCTACGGCGTGACCCTATGCGGCGAGGCTTGACGGCTGGTCGAAGCGCCATGGCATGAGATCTTCGATGCCGCTTTGCGGGTGGCCGTCGAGGATGGCGCGCAGGGTGGTGGCGGGATGGTCGGCAGCATCCTTTTCGCCGCCGACCTCTCGGCCCTTCGATCACCTACAGCCGGGAAGCCCCAGCGCCCATCTTGCCGCCTACTTCCAAAATCCAGATGCTCCGTCACGCCCATCCGCGCGAAGTGGCCGGATCAAGTCAGAAATGGCAGGAGGGTTCGGCGTCGCGCTTACGCAACAGCTGGCGCCAGGAGGCGACAGCCGGGACGGATCGGGTCCGGGTCCGGGTCTGGGTCCGGGTCTGGTTCAAGGAAAGCGCGTCATGGCTTGCTCCGTTTCAAGCGGATGCGACGACGGGCGGGGTTCGGTTCGGGGAGGCGCTCCTTTCCGAAGTAGATGTCGAGGATCTCGTTCTCCGGCATCCAGGTAATCCCGATGCGTCTCATCTCCTCGGCCAGCCGCCTGACAAGGTCTTGCTGGTCGTAGCTGACGATGTTGCAGGCGGCATCATGTTCCCTGTCGGTGCCTTCGGCCAGGGCGAGATCAGCGGGCAGGTCCTTCCGTATGGCCGCCAGACAATGTCCGACGAAGGATCTCTGCAGGTAGATCTTCAAGCCATCCTTGCGAAACGGGACCCCCTCGCCTGTCATGCGATCGAGCAGATGGAGCGGATCGAGACCGATCAGCAGGGCCGCCTCCTCAAGCTCGATCTCGCTATCGTCCGGGACGATGGACACACCGCGCCCGGCCGACAGATAGATGAGGACCTCCTTCAGGGGCGCTATGGCCGCCGGGGGTATTTCCATGTCGTCGAGGCGGACGCTCCCGGAATAAATGGTCAGCATGAAGCGGTCGTTCGGGGTGCGGACCTTCAGCTTGCGTCGTGCCAGACCGGCACGGGCAGCGTCCTCCAGGCTCGGCGCCCGAAGACCGGACCGGGAAGCACCAGACGGTTGCGCACCGGACGGGCGAGCACCGCACTTGGAAGCACTGGAGAACTGAAACCACTTCGGCGGAAAGCCGGTGTTGCAGGCGGTGGGAAGCTTGATGAAGCGTCGTTTCATGTGGGGATGTCTCCTCGTTCGGGACGTGTTGGAATGGCTGCCTCGCATATGAGGTTCAGCCCGAAGTGGTCGGTATTGCGGCCGGATCCTTGACGGCTCACTGGCTGTCCGGCGCCTTGCATGGCGCCTTGTCCGGTGCCCTGCCCGGCGTCTTGCCCGGGTTCTCGTGTCATCTTGTCTCACCAGGCAATCCCTCCAAGCAGCGCCATGGCATCGCGCGCCAGTTTCTGGCGGGCCACGCCACGCGTGTAGATTTCGCTGGTCGAGGCCAGCGCATGACCGTGGATCACCATGATCTGGTGCTGCGTTGCCCCGGCCTCGGCCAGAAGATGGCCGGCTGCCTTGCGGATTCCATGCGGTGACAGATCGGGGAGCCCCGCCGCCACGCACCAGTCCTTGAACCGGTTCCGGAAACTGTCGGTCGAGGCCCAGGGCTGTCCTCGGGCGGACAGGAGATAGGTGCGCCCGACGACACGGGAGGCACGGGTCGCCTCGAAGAGCTGCGGCAGCATGGGGATGGAGACGGAAAGCGCCCCTTTCTTGGCCGGTTTCCAGCTCAGCCATGGGATGCCGTCCCGCAGGCTTTCGTTGTCACGTCCGAGCCGGATAGCGTCTGACACCCGCACTGCCGTGAACATGAAGAGCGTCAGCGCCATATGGGCATCCGAACCCGGCGGATGGGCCGCCCGGAAGGCATGAAGATCCTCCACCATCCAGGGCCGTGCACCGCCCTGGTTCTGGTGGATGGCGGCAATGCCGATGGCGGGATTGCTCGGGGTCAGGCGCCGCTCGGACGCCCAGCGATAGAGCGCCTTGACGGCTTTCACCATGTTGTCGGCAGCGCCGCTTGTTGCGGCATGGGCATCCCGAAAGGCGATGAGCTCCTCCTGCGGCATGTCCATGTGCAACTCGCCAAAGCGCGTGCCGGCCGCCCGGCCATAGGTTGCCGGGAAGTCGCAGAGCTTCCGATAGTAGAGGCGACGCTGCTTGAAGGTGCCGGGCGCGCATTTGCCCGCCCGGACCATGGCTTCGAGATGGGCCAGATAGGTATTGACCAGCCAGTCGATCGAATGGAGCGCGATCCGGTCGGCCGGATTGGCCTGCGGCGTCATGGCAATGCCCCGTCGCGCCGAGAGATAGATCTCGTAGAAGTCGGGATGGTCGGGACCAACCGGAAGCGTGAGCTTGCGTTCGGGCTCACCCTTGACGCGCACCCGGTAGCGGCGCCGGCCAGAAGGCAGGTTTTCGACCGTCAGGCCTTTCAGATCATGTCGCATATGCGCCCTGCCCTTCCCTATCGCCAGGCCTTGGGCTCACGCAGACCAGGTACGAGGCCCGACCCGTCCCGGCTCCTGACAGCGGCAGAGGTCCCCGCTCTGGAGGTCGAACCCGCTCCGACGCCCAGGCTCTCGTCTACTCTGGCGTCTCTGCTGGTGTCTCTTCTGCCTTCCGCTCTGGCGGACGCCACTGCATCGGTCACGGGCAGCTCGAGCGTGATAGAGAGGCTGTCGGGCGACATGGCCACGGTCGACCGCAGCCCCCGTTCCGCAGCAGCCCTCGCCTCCTCCATGAATGTCCTGCGCGGACGCCGGAACTTGGGCGGCAGGGTTGTCGGTGAAAGGGGCGAGGTTGGCCGTGGCGCAGACGACGCCTCGGTGGCGGTCGTGGGCTCAACGTCGGGAGCATCTGAAAGAACGGCTGACTCGTTGGCAGGAATCTTGAATGACATTGGCGTCCTCCGAAAGTTCGGGGCAATGGTCAGGAATGACGCCAGATCTGGCGTGAAACTGGCCTGCAGCTTGAACCAGAAAGCAACAGCTCCCGGACCTCACGAGCCTGAGCAGGTCCCCGGATCAAATGACTCTACCCGGGGGGCTCAGTTCTTTGATCCGGTGCCGCAGGATGTCCGCCCCAGCTCCACGCTTCTATGGAAGGCCATCGGCCAGATTGGACAAGCGGGAATCTGAACCAACAGAGAATCGCCGTCAATAGACTAATTGCAGATCAGGCCCCGATTTCTTCTGCAGTCCTGAGAAGTGGGTTCTGCCCATGAGATACAACCTTCCAGACATCCACTGACCGGTCGCCAGCATCCCGACTGACGCGTGGGATGGCAAAGAGGCGAATTATTTCACCAAATTTCCTCAGAATATTTTTCGAATGTTGATGAGATTGGGTTCCGAGGATGGCCCGTCGGTCTGGAGATCTCTCACACCACGAGCCGGGACCAACACCGGAACACTCGATGACTGTGACAGCAGATGAGCAGGTAACAGGAACCAGGAACCGGGAAGCGGGGTTCCAAGCTCCCGGACGATCATATCGTGCACATAATTTCAAAATATTTGCGCGATATTGTAACCATATCCCTGAAGCTCTCAGGGATGAGACCAAGCCGACTGCGAGGACGACCTGCAAGTACGGAGGGCGGGGGGCAGACAGGCAGATAAAGAGGAATATATTCTGCCGTATTGTGATCAGATTGTGATACAATCTGTAGACAATCCGGATGCGATGTACGCTGCTCCGGGAGTCCCCTTGGGTGGCTCAGGGATTGCCTCTCGGTGGCTCCTGTTTTTTGGACGCAGGTCGCCGTCGCCGTCGCCGTCCTTACGGAGAAAAAACACCCCCTGTCAAGACCCCTATTTCAAAAAAACCTCACGACTATCCAAAAAAAAATCACCCCCTCACTCCTCATCGCTCGCTCTTCCAGAAATTCCGTATATACGCAAAATATTTCGTCTATATGTCCACTATCTGGTCTGGACCTCACCTACGACGCTCTTGGTCACTCTCTCGCCATCTCCTGACTGTTCTTCTGACAGTTCTTCGACCTCACTCGACTTCTTGTGACGAATCATGATTCAGACCCGAGAAGTTCGTGTCTCTCCTGAGACAGTTCGTGACTGTTCACGTCTGTTCAACAGTCGATCAGACCATCACGTGATCTCTTCCCGTCATCTCGGGTGATCTTCCAGTGATCTTCCAGCCAGAGACCATGAGAAAGCGTTGATTCAGCTTCCAGCCAATTGAAAACCCGGACTCGGATTTCATGAAGCCTGATAGGTCATGCTGTACCTGTTTTGTTCTTTTCACGACTTGACCCCTCTTCATGTCTTTCCGTCTTGCTGGTCGAGTATGACACATCGATTCTTATCATCTGGTGGAGTTGAAAGCGATCAGACTCTTCATGCTGGTGTTGAAGCACAACCTTGGTCCGGTTCTGTTTCAAGGTATTTTGGAGACTGGGCGTATCCTTGAAGAAAAGATGGCTGAGGAGATGAATAATCTCCTGGTTCAGCGGATGCGCCAAGTGTGGGATGATGCCAAGAGAACCAGGACGACCAAAGGTTTCGTCAAGATTGATGGTGACTTCAAGGATGGAGCCTTGGGAGCTGGTGTCTGGGGCATGATCCCCAATGAGCTGAAAGACATCATGCGAGATCAGTTCAATGGTGAACCTGGCATCATGGTCAGAGAGGACATGCTGAACAACGTCCTGGGCTACAGGATGCCTTCTGTGGGTGACATGTGGTCAGGCGAGAGTGACTTGCCTGGTCCTGTAAGAGACGTTGCGCGGGAAGTGGCAACTCTGGTTCTGGGCAACAAGGCAAAGCCCATGCTGGTCACAGTAGAAAAGCTCCTTCAGAATGCTGTAGGCATTGCCAAGACAACCATTGTGGTCAGATCTGTCATCGTGCCTTATGCCAATGCTCTGTCTAACGTGGTGCAGCTCATGGGTTACGGAGTGCCCCTGAGAAACATCGTGAATGGGTCGAGGGATACCTTCCTGGAGATCACCAAGTATCTCGAAAACAGGGACAGGATTGTGGAGATCGAAGCTCTGCTGGGTCGCTACAGGCAGAGCAATGACAGAGCCAGGATTCTCAAGCTGGAGGCTGAGCTTCAGACGCTGGAGAACTTCAACAGACGGATGAAGATCTGGCCTTTGGTCGAGGCAGGTGAGTTCACCACCATTGCTGAAGGCATGACTGAGGTGGATGCGTCCATCAGGAATGGAAACAGGAATGCTAGAGGGAACGGAAACAGGATTGGTCGCAGGAATAGAAGCAGGATTGGTAGCACGAATTGAGAGTGGTCCCAGTGCATGACCTGTGGCGCAAGGGCCGAGCCTTAGGATGTCCAGTCGATCCCAGGCGTAACCTTTCCTCTGGCGATAGCGCCATCCGGGCCGAAATTGTTGTCCTTCTTCACACATTCCGGCTTGCCGGATCGGCAGTCATGATGCAACGAACTTCAATGGTACTCCTGTCGGGCAGAATGGCATGGCGGCTGAGCAGGGTACGACCGCGTCTTTCGGCGAGGTGGCACCGGGCTCGAGAGCTTCGGCGACAGCGACAACATGCGCTATGCCGTCGGCTCACAGATGCAGTGGTGATGGACCGGATGCCGGATGCCGGATGCCGGACACCACAACGTGGGAACCGGGCGCAAGGGAGACAGGCGGATGGCAGAACGCAGTTTCGGGCGAACCGTGGGGAGCCTTGCCCTTGCGCTTCTGAACGCCACCCTGATCCTTGTGGCGCTTAGCCTGTGGCTGGCCTGGGGGGCGATCCGGGGGGCGGAGCGGGTCTCGGATCAGCTTGCCGATGCGGCCGAGACGGTGCTGCCCCTGCGCAGCGAGATCGTCACTCTGACAGAGGAGATCGCTGCCGCCCGCGCCGTACTTGCCCAGCGCGCGTCGGAGGGGGACAGTGGCGCTGTCGCGCTCGAGGCCCGCCTTGCCGGCGTCGAGGCGCGGCTGGCCGAGCTGACCGCCGCTGTCACCGAGCTGGGGATAGATCCCGAGGCCCTGATCGATCGGGCCGTTTCCTCCTCCTTCGAGGGCCTGGGCGAGGCAGTGGCCCGCGTGCTTTCGAGCCTGCGCGAGGCTTCCTGAGCCGTCACTGGAGCGCCGCACGATAGCCGGGGCATTTGTGCAGCAATGCCTAACTGGCAATCGGGAGCGATGTGAGCTGGAACCAGGACCAGTGGATGAACCAGAGAACGCCAAAGGAGGTGGGTGCTCTGGTTCGGGATGTGGATATGCTTGTGACGCTGAAGGCTCACGAGCTGGTGAGGACGGACCCTGAGCAAGCTCGGACCTGGGGTGACATGGTGGATCTGGTGAACACCGAAAGCACGGGTGTTGAGTTCATGCCGGGAAGGAACCCTGTTGGTCGATGTCTCGAGGCTGGGTGGGTCACGCCACTCCCGCTCCAGCCGTTCTGTGATCCTGTCGATCTGGGCATCGTCCGGATCAAAGGGTCACCCTGACCAACGCATCATGTCCTCGTCGCGCTCATGGTCGGGATCAGCCAGCGCTTCAAGAAAGTCTTTGAACCGGGAGCCCCTCCGTCATCCTCGGGTGGACAGGCCACAGTGGCCTTGATAAGCCGTGCGTAGATCATGCCTAGTTTTGGGCACCTGACACAAGATACCATATGAACGCATGGAGCCCGTCTACGACATTCAGCCATCATGCCTTCGGACGCGCATTAAGAAACAAGACCGAACCTTTCACATCTCCAGCTTCACTCGGCGCCAAATGAGTCAAGAAGTCACTCGCAATTTATTGACTTGTTGCAAACAAAGATGGATGCGAATGCCGAGAATAAATAGGCGTGCGGTCTTGCCACTCGACAACACCGCTCCATTCACACAGTTTTTGCCCAATCAATGCAAGCTTTGCGGTGCTCCTCGTACACCACACGCGCCTCGCCCCGATACTCAACCCCTGCAGCGTCTAAGCCCTTTAGGAATCCCTCGCAAACGCCGTCACTAGTCTTACCTCCTACATTCCCCAACATTGCGGTGAGTTGAGGCAACTGGTGGTGAACGCAATAGATGCAAAGACGATCAAGCTGCAGAGCACTTGTGGCCCAATTTCCCCATGTTTGTTTGCTTTCATCGAATACGCCCGATGCAATTGCTAATCTCTTGAAGTCAGTTGGTCTGCCTGTTCTCGCAGCTTCAATCAGATGATCAACTGCGCGTTTCAAGTTGAATCCCTTTACAGTACGAATAGACAATTCGGCCATTGCTTCCCTACATAGCTCGGCGTTCATTTTGCCCGCGTCTCTGTGGCGGGATATGATCAACTCCAGCTGCTCAGGCGTCTTATTGGCTAAGTCCATTTCAAAGCCTTTCCCTTAATCTTGCAACTTAAGTACATCGCATCGAAGAAAGAGGGACGTTCCCACCGCCATCATGGTAATTGGCGCCAAACCCGGATAAGTTTGCCGACACGCCTTAACAACGACTCCGTCCCCACAGCTGCCTGTCGCGACCGCATAGCCTCGAGCTCGGCAACTTCTCGTCAGGTGGCGAAAACCTGGCTCTCCTCATTGACCCTTTATATCCGGATGCTGTGGACCCAATCGTCCTCGAAATCGTATGTGTACTGGATCGACCTCGCTCCCGTTTCCTCGATGAGCGTCTGAAGGGTTGGTCACCTTGGCAGGCCTAGGCGCGTCGTAGAAGCCATCTGGGCCCGTTGGACCCATCTGAAGCCACATGGGCCTGAAGCTTCGTGGAGACGGCTGTCCGTCCAGCCCATGGCCGCCTGGCTCACCTCATGGCGGTGTCTTCCCAGAAGCTGGCCAGGCGAAGCTTCGGGAGACGGGAGCAAGACTACGGGCCATTAGGTAGCAGGGGGCGGGGGCCAAGCCTGTGCTGCAATGCAACAGGCCGGTCGCAATACCAACCGCGCCGAACACATCCTCAAATTCATCAGGACGCAGCGACGGGTAGTCGTATAAGATCCGATCATTGCAGGTCGAGTCGGTGTAATCTCACCACCTTGCAGCGTTCAGGAGCGTTGTATCTTCAAAAATGAAAAAACCTTTAGCAACACATCTGTCAGTCTGGACCGGTGGTCGACTCTCTGACTCTTCCATGAACTCGTTTCCCCGGGATGGAAGAATCGAACAGTCACTCGCCGGTGTAACGGTCCTCATTGTCACAGGCATGACCGAGGAGGCCTCGCAATACCGCATCTGGATCGAACAGTTGGACGGCATCGCACTTCAGGTGAAAAAAGAAGATGCGCTCATCGACTGGCTCGAGCACAATATAGCCCGAAAGGCTCTTGTCCTTATTGATGATGCACGATTGCATAACTCATGGGCATCAGAACTCGCGACCGAGGTCAGACTGTTGAGGTCCGATGTCCCGGTCATCGTCGTAGCTGACGATCCTCATGACACTGACGATGACGACGAGATTAATGATACCGATAGCGAACTGCGCGACTCAGGAAGGTCGGTGACTTATGCTGTCGAATACAGACAGGTTACGTTCACGTCCTTGATGCGATCCGTTGAAATCGCCAAGCTTGTTGCGCAGTTCGATCGAGAAAATCAGAAAAGGACTATCATTCGGGAAAAGGATCTTGTGGGTCAGGTGGTTCCGTTCCGCCTAGAGGGGGAAGACACAACAGTTACGCAGAACCGGAAGTCTGTCTATTGGAACCACAGTATTACTGTAATCGGATTAGTCTTCTTTGCAGGAATCATCAGTTTTCTAGTGTTGAAGCTATCATAGATAACGCCATAGCGTTCTGAACTCGACAGAGGACTCCTAATCCCGCTAATCGATGGCATGATCAAAGGACTTGGAACTCTTACATCTGCCTTTAGCTTGGCACCGCCAACAGCACTAAACTTCAGGCTTTGCTAAGCAACACGGCGCGCAAGCTTGCATGGCGAGCGGGCATAGTGCTGGCGACGGCGAAGGGCGAGGGCACTATCGAGATTATCCGGCGGACGGGCATGTCAAAGCCCACGGTCTGGCGCTGGCAGGAGCGGTATCTTGATGAAGGCGTGCCGGGGCTCAAGCGAGACGATACACGGCCTTCGCACGTGCCGCCCCTGCCTAGCGTGGTCCGACTAAGGGTGAACACGAAGACTATGAATGAAGCGCCTCTATATCCCACGCACTTGAGCCACATGATGATGGCCGACGCGATGTACGACCACCTCCTGCAGCAAAATGCAAAGCAGAAGCCCTTCGTCTCGTCCAAGTCGGACAACCACACCCTCACCCGAGAACGTCGCACACTGGCGCGCTCAATGAAATCTGGCGAACCGGTAGCCACCGCCTGACCTAGAACCCTAGCGCGTCAGCCGTTCCATTTCGAGATAGCCAAGACCCGGCCCTGCCCATTCCCGCGATTTCCACATGATACCGCCGGCCGTCCAGTAGGTGTTTTCCG
>JAFIEN010000136.1 GCA_020832515.1 Rubellimicrobium sp.
GTCGGGCTTGTAATGATGGTCCGAATGGCGTTGCAGGTTGATCAGCAGCCAGTTGGACGCACGATGGGCCGAGTTCCAGGAATGCCGCGGCAGGACATGTTCGTATTTCCCCTCGCCCAGATGCCGCCGGGTCAGGCCGTAGTGTTCGACGTAATTCACCAGCTCAAGCTGCCAGATCGCCACGACCGCCTGCAGCACGAACAGCCCCAGCCCCTGCCATCCACCCAGGCCGAAGGCCAGACCGAGCATGCCCGCCTGCAGCGCGGCATAAAGCCAGAACGGGTTTCGCCGCGACCACATGCTCAGGCCCCGACGCGCCAGAAGCGCCCTTTCCGCACGCCATGCCGATGGCGGGCAGGTCGTGAGGACCCGGAGGAAGAAGCGATGAAAGCCTTCGTTGTAGCGCGCGGTGACAGGATCGCGCGCGGTCCCGACATGCAGGTGGTGCACGCGCAAATGTTCGCTGCGGAAATGGGAATAGAGCACCATCGCCATCAAGAGATCGCCAAGCCACCGCTCGATACGGTTCTTCTGGTGCATCAGTTCATGCGCATAGACGATGCCGATAGCACCCGACACGATCCCGATCCCGATGAAAAGCGCGATCCGTTCCCACCGCACCAGGTGATCGGAGCCCGTGACATACCAGATCGCGCCGAAGGTGATCCCGAACTGGATCGGGAACCAGATCAGCGTGAGCAGGCGATACCAGACCAGGTCCCCCTCGCCCGTCGCGGGATCGGCATTGGCCTTGTTTTCGCCCGCCACCAGATCCAGCAGGTCGAACAGCACCCAGGTGACCAGCGGCAGGAGAAACACCGTCCAGCCACCCTGGGTCATGCCGATCAGGACCGCCGGAACGGTGAGCAGCGACAGCCAGAACGGCGCTGCGTGACGGAATCGGGCGACTTCGGGACTGGCGATCATGACGGCACCATATGGCGATAATACCTACTCATTCATTTATGCACGGCGATTTCATGACTCAATCGCGGCAAATCGCCCGCGTGCCAAGTCATGAACCTTGCGCATGACGGTGGGCAGGGCGGACGGGCGAAAGGCATTAGCGGGCATGAACTTTCCCCGCCCCGGCACGCAATCCATGGGCAGCAGGGCCGTGAACACCGCAAGGCGCAGTTCGAAATGGGTAAAGACATGGCGCGCCTCGGCGCCCGTTTCGCTCCAGGGGACGGCGACGGGTTGGGCTGGCGTGGGCGGGTGCTCGGTCCAGTCCGACACCGGCCAGCCAAGCATGCCGCCCAGAAGCCCGCTTGGCGGCCGCGTCTCGAGCAGCCAGGCCCCGTCGATACGTCGCCCGACATAGGCCAGCCCGAGGCGAACCGGCCGGGCGCGCCTCGGGGCCTTGCGTGGCAGGTCCGCGGCGGTGCCGGCGGCGCGGGCACGGCACGGGGCGCGCCAGGGACAAAGGCCGCAGGCAGGGTTGCGCGGGGTGCAGATCGTGGCACCAAGGTCCATGACCGCCTGCGCGTAATCTCCGGGCCGGTTCGCAGGCGTCAGGTCGGCCGCGCGGCGGGTAAGTTCGGCCTTGGCGCCGGGCAGCGGCTGGTGGATATCGTGCAGCCGCGCCATGACGCGCTCGACATTGCCGTCGACCACCGTCTCGGGCGCGTCGAAGGCGATGGCGGCGATCGCACTGGCCGTGTAGGGGCCGATACCGGGCAGGCCAAGAAGCGCCTCGCGCGTTTCGGGGAACCGGCCACCGTGATCGCGGGCGACAATGCGCGCGCATGTCAGAAGGTTGCGGGCGCGGGCGTAATAGCCAAGCCCGGCCCAATCCGCCATCACCTCGGCATCCTCGGCTGCGGCAAGGTCCGCAACAGCGGGCCAGCGCGTGGTGAATCGGCGAAAATGCGCGCCTACGGCGGCAACGGTGGTCTGCTGGAGCATCACCTCGGACAGCCAGACGCGATAGGGATCGGGCCGCTCGCCCGCCCTGCGCCGATCCGGGGGCACGCGCCAGGGCATCGACCGGGCATGGCGATCGTACCAGTCAAGCAACGCCTGAGCCAGTTCCGCTGGGGCCGGATGCCCTTGAGACATTCCCTCGGCTGTCATTGTCTGTCGCTCGCGCTCTGCCATTGCCCGCACCGTCGGTCCTGATAAACTAGGGCGTGAAGATGAAACAGCCATCGCCCTCAGCATCGCCCCCGGTCCGCCTGCAGCGCTTCGCGCAGGCCGGCAGCCTGGTGGCCGGTCGCATCCGCGCGGTCGGCGAAACCCGCGGTTTTGCCGTGACGCGGCTTCTGACCCACTGGCCCGAAGTGGTGGGAGAGGGCGTGGCGCGGATCGCCCGTCCGGTAGAGATACGCTATGGTCGCGACGGGCTGGGTGCGACCTTGACGCTTCTGACGACGGGCGCGCAGGCGCCGATGCTCGAGATGCAGAAGGACCAGATCCGCGACCGCGTGAATGCCTGCTACGGCTACCGCGCGATCGCCCGGATCAGGATCACGCAGACCGCGCCGACCGGCTTTGCCGAGGCGACGGCCGTCTTCGGGCATGCCTCGGCCGGCGGCGCGCAATCCGACCGGGCCAGGGACGATCAGCCGCTTCCGCCCGACCCGGACGTGCTCGATGCTGCGGAAAAAGCCGCGGCCGACGTTCACAACACGGAATTGCGACTTGCGATCAGGGCGCTTGCGACCAATGTCCTGAAGCGTAACCACCGTTGAGATCCGAGGATTGACCGCATGAAACCCGCCCTACCGATCGCCGCGCTTGCCAGTGCCCTGGTGCTGGGGGGCGCGTGGTTCCTGACCCAGCCTTCGGGATCGCAGTCCACAGGTTTCGACCTGCCTGGTGCCGCTCAGGCCCAGGGTGCTTCCGCCGAGATCGACATCTCGACCGTGGCCGAGATGACGCTGGGCGACCCCGATGCCCCGGTGACGGTGATCTACTACGCCTCGCTGACCTGCCCACACTGCGCAAGCTTCCATGCCAACCAGTTGAAAAGCCTCAAGTCCGAGTTCATCGACACCGGAAAGGTGCATTTCATCTACCGCGACGTCTACTTCGACCGTTTCGGCCTCTGGGCTTCGATGGTGGCACGTTGCGGGGGTGAGTCGCGGTTCTTCGGGATCACGGAAATGCTGTATGACCAGCAGGTCGACTGGATCGCCGGGGGCGACCCGGGCCTGATCTCGGAGAACCTGCGCCGGATCGGCCGGACCGCCGGGCTTGAAGATGCAGCGATAGAGGCTTGTCTGACGGATGAGACCATGGCCCAGACGCTGATTGCCTGGTTCCAGGACAATGCCGAGCGCGACGGAATCAACTCGACCCCGTCGCTGGTCATCAACGGCGAGCGTCATTCCAACATGGCCTTCAACGATCTGGCCGAGCTGATCAACGCCGCTCTGGAAGGCTGAAGATGACCGCCCCGCAGGCCGGCGCGCCACTTGCCGGCCTGCGCGTGATCGAGCTTGCGCGCATTCTGGCCGGCCCCTGGGCGGGGCAGGTGCTTGCCGATCTGGGCGCCGAGGTGATCAAGGTCGAGAGCCCCGAGGGCGACGATACCCGCCGCTGGGGCCCCCCTTTCGTCGAGGGCGAGGGGAGTGCCGCCTATTTCCATGGCACGAACCGGGGGAAACGTTCGGTCGTGGCGGATTTCACCACGGCAGAGGGGCAGGAGACCGTCCGCAAGCTGGTCGCCGGGGCCGATGTGGTGATCGAGAATTTCAAGGTTGGCGGGCTTGCGAAATACGGGCTGGATTACCCGGCCCTTTCGGCCCTCGACCCCCGACTGATCTGGTGCGCGGTCACCGGCTTCGGGCAGGACGGGCCCTATGCCACGCGGGCGGGCTACGATTTCATCATTCAGGGCATGTCCGGCCTGATGTCGGTGACGGGCGAACCCGGAGGCCAGCCCCAGAAGGTGGGCGTGGCAGTGACAGACATCTTCACCGGGCTTTACGCCACCATCGGCATTCTTGCCGCGCTGCAGCAGCGGCAGGTGACCGGTCGGGGCCAGATGATCGACATGGCGCTGTTCGATGTGGCCACGGCCGTCATGGCCAATCAGGCGATGAACTTCCTTGTCGGCGGGGCGGCGCCGCAGCGGCTGGGCAATGCGCATCCCAATATCGTGCCCTATCAGGTCTTCGACTGCGCCGACGGCCATGTGATCATCGCGGTCGGCAATGACGGCCAGTTCCGGCGCTTCTGCGCGCTGCTTGGCTTGGCCGATCTGGCCGGAAACCCGCATTACAGCACCAATCCCGACCGCCTGCGCAACCGCGATGCGCTGATCGCGATCCTGTCCGCGGCGACGCGGGCGCGGACCAAGGCCGGGCTTCTGGCCGCCTGCGAGGCGGCGGGCGTGCCTGCCGGGCCGATCAACGACATGGCCGAGGTCTTTGCCGATCCCCAGATCGTGGCGCGTGGCCTGCGGATCGACCCGGGCGGCATCCCCGGCGTGCGGCTGCCGATCCGCTTTTCCGACGCGACGCTTGCGCTCGGGCGCCCCTCGCCTGCGCTGGGGGCCGATCAGGAGGATGCGGGCGGCTGAAGCCCGATCGCGGCAAGCGCCCGGTCGATGGGCGCCCAGTCCGCCACCTCCAGCCGGACGGGCAGGGTAAGAACCTTGCGGCGAAAGGCCTGCGGCAGGCGCACGGCATCCTTTTCGGTCGTCACCAGTTGCGCGCCGCTCATCTGCGCCTCGGCCTCGAGCCGGGTCATGAGCGCGGGGCTGAGCGGCTGGTGATCCTCAAGCGGGACGGCGCGGACGATCTCGGCCCCCAGCCCGCGCAGGGTCGCAAACACCTTGGCGGGGTCGCCGATACCGGCGAAAGCAAGCACGCGCATGCCCCGCCAGGGCATGCCGGTGTGCAAGGGCACGATCCGCGCGGCGACGACCTCGGTTCCGCCCAGCGCGCCGGCCCAGCGGGTGCGGAAGGCCTCTTGATCCTCGCCGATGGCAAGCACCAGACCCGCCCGCGCCAGACCGGTGCGGACCGGTTCGCGAAGCGGTCCGGCCGGCAGACAGCGTCCGTTCCCGAAGCCCCGCGCGGTATCGACCACGACGATGGACAGATCCTTGACGACGCCCGGGTTCTGAAACCCGTCGTCCATGACGATGGCCCCTGCCCCCGCCCCCTCGGCCGCGCGCACACCGGCGGCGCGGTCGCGCGCGACCCAGACCGGGGCAAAGGCCGCGATCAGAAGCGGCTCGTCCCCGACCTCGGCCGCGGACTGCCGCTGCGGATCGACGCGGACAGGACCCGCCAGCCGCCCGCCATACCCGCGCGAGACTACATGGACGGCGATGCCCCGGTCCAACAGCCGCTGCACCAGCGCGATCACGGTCGGGGTCTTGCCCGTCCCCCCGACCGACAGATTGCCGATGCAGATCACCGGCACCGCGGCCCGATGGGCCAGCCGCGCCCCGTGCCGCAGCCGCAGGGCCGTGCCCAGGGCCTGGATCGCGCCCAGAGGTGCCAGCAGCCGCGCCTGCCAGCGGGGGCGCTCGGGCGGGCCGAACCAGAAGCGCGGCGCAGGCATCAGCCGGCCGCCCGGTCAAGCCGCTCGCGCAGGATGTCGATCAGGCGATTGCCCACCTCGGCGCCTGTGGTGACAACGTCCCATGCGGCATGGGCCATGGCCGCCGCCCTGTCCGGGGCAAGCAGCACTTCGACCGCCTGCCCCAGATCGGCGGCAGTGCGCAAAGGCCAGGCTGCGCGGGCGCGGTCCAGACGGGCATAGGCCTCGGGATGCGGTAAGGTGCCGGGGCCGTGCAGCACGGCCGAGCCCAGCGACGCGGCCTCGAACGGATGGCGGCCATTGCCCTCGGGCGACAGGGTGCCCCCCATGAAGGTGACTGGCGCCAGCCGGTACCACAGGCCCAGTTCCGCCTGCCCGTCGGCCAGAAACACCTGGGTATCGGCCTCGGGCTCGCTCCCTTCGGAGCGCAGCGCGACGGCAAGCCCGGCCTCGGTCAGGGCCCGGGCCATTTCCGCCGCGTCCTCGGCCATGCGCGGCGCAAGGATGAGAAGCAGCCGATGCGCAGACCTGCTGGCCTGACGATGGGCCGCAATCACGGCGCCAAGCTCGGACAAGGCAACGCCCGCGGCCAGCCAGACGGGCCGGGCAGCCAACAACTGGACGAAGTTCCGCCGCTCGGCCTCGTTGCAGGCAAGGACACCGCGTGAGGTATCAAGCGGCCCCGTCACCTCGACCCGCTCTGGCGCAAGGCCGGCGCGGTACAGCCGATCGGCGGCGGCCTGATCGACGGCAAGTGCGATATCGAAACCTGACGCGATGCGTCGCAGAAGGCCGGGCACCCAGCTTCTTGACGAAAGCCGGATCAGGTCCGCTTCGGCATCGACAAGGATGCGCGGAACGTCCCCCATCTCGTCCAGAAGGAGGGGGCGCAGATCGCCCTGGAACCACAGCACGACATCGGGCCGCCAGTGCGCAAGCGCGGCGCGGATCGCCTCGGGCTCTTCCGGCGGTGTCGGATGATGAAGGGTCCGGGTGCCGGGATCGGCGTCGGCCGGGATGTCGTCACTGGTGACGAGCATGTGGAGCCAGTCACCCTCGGCGGCGATCCGGTCGGCAAGTGCGGCGACAAGGCCGAGGCGGGCGGGATCCGGGCACTGCACCCAGACCAGAGGGCCGCGCGGGCGATCGGGCAGCGGGCCGGGCAATGCGGCAGACGCACGCCGACCGATGCCGGACAGGGCGCGCAGCGACAGGCCACGTATCATTGCATGCGGCCTTGCGCTGGTCAGTCGCCCAGTTCCTCGGTCGGCGAGGCAGGCGCCTCTTCGTCGCGCAGCCGGTGCAGATGGGCGATGAAGTAGCGCATATGCGCATCGTCGACAGTGCGCTGGGCATGGGCCTTCCAGGCGTTGTAGGCGCTGGAATAGTCGGGAAACATGCCGACGATGTGGATATCGCGCACCTCACGAAAGACATTGCGGGTGGGATCGACAAGTTCGCCGCCGAAGACAAGATGCAGACGCTGGGTCATGGGTGGTCCCTTCGCGGATCGCTTGGCGGCAAACTGCCGCTTCGGGGCCGGGCGGTCAAGCGCGCCCCGGTCCGGTGATGGCGCAGGGGCATGGGCCGAAGCCACCCTGCGCCGGGCGGATGGCATCCGTGCAAAGCCCGACGCGTCCTCGGCTCACGCCCCGGCCACGACCATGCCCTCGACCAGGATGGACGGCACGACCCGGCTTGCATGGTCCCTTGCGTCGTTCGAAGGCACGATCCGCCCCAGCATGTCGCGCAGGTTGCCGGCGATCGTACATTCGTTGACGGGCCAGGCGATTTCGCCGCCCTCGATCCAGAACCCGCTTGCACCGCGCGAATAATCGCCGGTGTTCGGGTTGATCGTCGCCCCGATCAGCGAGGTGACCAGAAGGCCGCGCCCCATGCCCGCCATCAGCGCGTCCGGGCTGTCTCCGCCCGGGGTCAGCCGCAGATTGCCGACCGAGGGTGACGGCATGCCACCGGGCGAGCGCGCGGCATTGGCCGTGCTGGTCAGGCCCAGCTTGCGCGCCGTGCCCAGATCCAGCGTCCAGCCGGTCAAGACCCCGTCGACCACGATCTCGCGCCGCGCCGTGGCCAGCCCTTCGGCATCGAACAGGCGCGAGGCGGAGAGGCGCGGGCGGTGCGGCTCTTCGATCAGCGACACGCCCGGCGGCAGCACCGGCTTGCCCAGCGCGTCGCGCAGCCACGAGGCGCCGCGCGCAATCGCGCTGCCACTGATCGCCTGGAGCAGGTGCCCGACAAGCGACCCGGCGATCCGTTCGTCGAACAGGACCGGAAAGGTGCCCGTCGGCGGCCGCCGCGCGCCCTGCCGGGCCACCGCGCGTTCCCCGGCGATGCGGCCGATCTCTTCGGGGCTGCGCAGGTCCGCGGCAAAGACACGGCTGTCGTAGTCGTAATCACGCTCCATCCCGGTCCCGGTGCCCGAGATCGCGACGCAGGACAGCCCCCGGTCGCTGCGCAGGTAGCCGGCCGAAAAGCCGTTGGACGCCGCCAGATGCACCGCCCGTTGCCCGTAGCCCGCCGAGGCACTGTCGATCCGCGTCACACCCGCAACCTCGCGCGCCGCGGCTTCGGCCCGGCGGGCCTCGGTCTCGAGTGCTGCCGGATCGGGTTCGGGGGCGGGGTCGGACAGTTCAAGCCGGGCGGTATCGGTGTCGCGGGCAAGATCCTCGGGCGCGGCAAGGCCGGCGCACGGGTCTTCGGGCGCCTCGCGCGCCATGGCGAAGGCGCGTTCGGCAAGACGGACCAGCGTCTCGTCGCGCGCATCCGACGACGAGACGATCGCCTGCCGCCGGCCAAGAAACACCCGCAGGCCCAGGTCGATCTGCTCGGCCCGCTCGGCCTGTTCCAGCTTGCCGTCACGCACATCGATGCTGATCGAGGTACCCTCGACCGCCATCGCATCGGCGGCATCGGCACCGGCCTTGCGGGCCAGTGTGACAAGGCGGTCGGTCAGGGCGGCAAGATCACGGGGCATGGGCATCACGGGATATGGGATCGGGATATGTGGATCGGGTGGCCCTGGGATCAGCGGATCCGGGGGCATACTGTCTGCATGGCATCGGGGGCCTTTCGTTCGTCTCCCGACCGTCCTGAGGTAGGCCGGGCCACGGCCCGCCGCAAGCCCCGCATGGCCCGCTTGCGCGATCTCAGGTCACTGGACCCGCTGCCCGTTCAGGATCACATGCCCGTCTTCGTTGATCTCGAGTTCCGAGACCACCCGGTCGGGACCGTCGGCCCGGCTGATCGCAGCAAGCCCGATGCGAAGCCCGCTCACTTCGGCTCGTGGCAGCACCCCACTGGCAGAAAGGGTGTCAAGCAGCCGGTCGAAACCGGACATCTCCATCCGGCCACTGCCGACTGGCAGGCCCTGGCTGCCGAAGATGTCCAGGAAATCGGGCGGCAGGTCGAAATCACCCGATACCTTGATGTCGAGTCCCAGCCCCTGGAAGTTGAAATGATCAAGCCCGATCCGGGTCAGCGCGACAGGGGGCACGTCCCCCGGCCCGAGATCCATCAGCGTCCTGAAATCAAGCAGATCGGCGTCCAGCTGCATCCCGAGCGCCAGCTGCATCTCAAGCGACATTGCGTCTCGACCCAGTGCGGCGCGGTCGTCGAACAGGTCCCAGGTCGCGGGCGAAAGCGACAGGTCGTCCAGGGCCAAGGCGAACTTCAGTTCCTGTGGCTCGGGGCTGCGGGCCAGCGGGATCTTGAACTCTCCCGAGGCCAGGGCAAGTGCAAGGTCGATCGGGTCGTTGCCCAGGAAGTTGTCCTTGAAGGACAGCGTCATGTCCTGCGCCGTGCCGCTGATCGACAGGCCCCCCGCATCCAGCAGCAGTTGCTGCCTGATCAGGCCGGCCCGCTGGTCCTGTTCCGAGACAAGCGCATCGTCCTCGTAGATCACGGACTGGCTGATCTGACCCTCCGAGCTTGTCGTGATCTCGACGACAAGGCCGTCATTCAGCGCAGCGGCAAGGTCGAGCAAGTCGAGCGGCGCGCGCGGCAGGTTGATCCAGCCCATGCTCTCGGTTCGGTCGATGACGGTCACCGACACGCTCAGTTGCCGAAACGGTTCAGGCAGCCACCGGTCATCGAAAAGCTCGTCGATCATCGTCTCGACGATCGTCTCGCCGGAGATGGTCCCGAAGGCCATTTCGAGACGGTCTTCCAGGGCGGTCAGGATGGTGACCGTCTCGGTCCCGGTGGCGCGCAGCCCGATGAAAAGGTCAAGGCTGTCAAGTTCGGGCAGGCCGGCGCCGCGAAGGTTGGCGAAAGTCAGATCCATCAGTTCGGTCGTGGTGCGGAAGACCATCTCGTCGGGCGTTCCGGACACGATCATGACATTGCCCTCGGTCACCAGCGTCATGTCGATCGCCAGAACGATCTGCGCATCGTCGACCGGGCCGAAAGACAATGACAGGCTGGCGGTCACGCCGCCATCGTGCCGGGGTGGAAAGGTCACCTCGACCGTGCCATCGCCCAGCGGCCGCAGGATCAGGTCGGGATGCGAGGATATCAGGTCACCCAGGCCCATCGGCAGGGCGAAGTGCAGATGCCCCGCCTCCATCGTCAGGGTGCCGTCGTCCTCGGTGAGGGTCCCGACATAGCGCAGGCCAAGCGCGGCGTAGGTGTCGGTGAAACTGTCCAGAACGTCCTGCGGGGACAGTTCGGCAGCGACTGGCGCACCGATCAGGCCTCCCGCAGCAACGACAAATGCAAGCGCGCCGCGGCGGAGGCTACTCATGACCACTCTCCCATGACGAAGGCCATCCACATGGCCGGTCGCCATGCCGGACCGGGGCTCCGGTCGGCATGGCCGGCTTCCGTGTGGCCTATTGCAACCGCTGTCCGTTGGCGATCACATGGCCCTGGTCGTTCACCTCGATGGTCGAGGTC
>JAFIEN010000137.1 GCA_020832515.1 Rubellimicrobium sp.
CCCCGATCGTCAGCCCGCCGATCAGGAGCGAGGGCTGGCCCACACCCACCGTGACCCATTGCCCCGCCTTGCCGCAGGTGCCCATGCCGGGATCCAGCGCCATGTCGTTGCCGATCGCGCGGATCCGGCGCAGCGCCGTCGCCCCGTCGCCGATCAGGGTCGCCCCCTTGACCGCCGCCCCGCGACGGCCGTTCTTCACCCGGTAGGCCTCGGTGCAGGAAAAGACGAACTTGCCGCTGGTGATGTCCACCTGCCCGCCGCCGAAACCCACCGCATGGATCCCGTCGCGCAGATCCGACAGCATGCCGTCCGGCTCGGCCTCTCCGGCAAGCATGCAGGTATTGGTCATCCGCGGCATCGGCACATGGGCAAAGCTTTCGCGCCGGCCGTTTCCGGTGGGCCGAACCCCCATCAGCCGCGCGTTCTGGCGGTCCTGCATGAAGCCCACCAGCACCCCGTCCTCGATCAGGACGTTGCGCTGGCTGGGCGTGCCCTCGTCATCCACGGTGATCGACCCGCGCCGGTCGGGGATCGTGCCATCGTCCAGCACCGTGACGCCGCGCGCGGCGACCTCCTGCCCCATCAGCCCCGCAAAGACCGAGGTGCCGCGCCGGTTGGCATCCCCCTCGAGGCCGTGGCCCACTGCCTCGTGCAGCAGGATGCCCGGCCAGCCGGGGCCGAGAAGGACATCCATCACCCCCGCCGGCGCCGCCTCGGCGCCAAGGTTCACGCGGGCGATTCGCAGCGCCTGGGCGACCATCGGCTTCCCGCGGTCGGGCGCTATCCGCCCGCCCCGGCCCCCCCGCCCGCCCCCCCCCGCGGTGCCGCCTTCGCGCCGGCCGGCCTCTTCAACGATGACGCTGACATTCAGCCGCGCCATGGGCCTGGCATCGGTCACCAGCTGTCCTTCGGGCCGAAGGATCGCCACTTCCTGATGGCTTGCCGCCAGCGAGACGGTGACCTGCACCACCCGAGGATCAAGATCGCGGGCATAGGCGTCGATCTCGCGCAGAAGGTCGAGGCGGCGGGCGAATTCCGTCCCCTCGAGCGGGTCCTGTGCGATGTAAAGCCGGCGGTTCGTGCCCGAAGGCCCCGGCGCCTGCTGCCCGCCACCCGCGCCCACCGCCAGCCGCGCCGTCGCGACCGCACGGGCCAGCGCATGTTCGTCGATCGTGGTCGAATGGGCATAGCCCACCGTCTCGCCCCGCACGGCTCGCAGGCCGAACCCCTCCGACGCGTCATAGCTTGCCTGCCTGAGCCGCCCGTCGTCGAAGACGAGGGATTCCGACTGCCGCCGCTCGAGGAAGACTTCGCCGTCATCGGCACCGGCGACAGCCTCATGCAAAAGCTGCTGCGCGCGGTCGCGGTCAAGCATCGTGTCGAAGGGGCGGAAGGATGTGGTGCTCATGGCGGGCCTCGTTTCAGGGTCGTTTCTCGGACGGTGCGGGGGCACGGGCGGGACAGGTGCGGGGGTGGCGGCAGATCGGGGACAAGCGTCCCTTTGACGCAATCGGGCTTCTTGTGATGGACCGCAGGATATGGGAAGACCAACCGAAAGGACAGGAATGCCGTTGTATACGGACCAGCCTGACATAAAGGGAACAAGATGATCTTCAACATGCTTGGGGCACTTTGCCCGCGGGTTGGCAAGCCTGGCTTCGCAGCGGCTGCCGCAATGTCGGTTTGGGCTGCAGGGGCCAGGGCGCAATCGACCGTCGATCTGGGTGAACTCGAGATCGTGGGCGCGCCGGTTCCGCGCGGCACCGGCTTCCAGCCTGCCGCGACCGAGCTTGCGCGCGATCTGCAGTGGCTGGACGGGATGCTGTTCGTCATCATCGCGATCATCACGCTTTTCGTCACGGCGCTGCTGGGATGGGTGATCTACCGATACAACGAGACGTCCAACCCGACGCCGGCACGGTTCACCCACAATTCACCGCTCGAGGTGACCTGGACCGTCGTGCCGATCGTCATCCTGATCTTCATCGGGGCCTTCTCGCTGCCGGTGCTGTTCAAGCAGCAGATCATTCCCGAGGGGGATGTCCATATCAAGGTGACGGGTCGCCAGTGGTTCTGGAGCTACGAATATACCGACGAGGACATCTATTTCGACAGCTACATGATCGGCTACGGCATGGGCAACCTGAACGACGAGATCAGGGTGATGCTGGCCGATGCGGGGTATTCTGACGACGAATTCCTGCTGGCGACCGACAATCCCGTGGTCGTGCCGGTCGGGGCCGTCGTCGTGATGACCGTCACCTCGAGCGATGTGATCCATGCCTGGACCGTGCCCGCCTTCGGCGTCAAGCAGGACGGTGTTCCGGGCCGTCTTGCCCAGCTGTGGTTCGAGGCCGAGAGGGAGGGCATCTACTTCGGTCAGTGCTCCGAGCTTTGCGGCAAGGACCATGCCTACATGCCGATCACCGTCAAGGTGGTCAGCCCCGAGGCCTACGAGGCCTGGCTGGAACAGGCCCGGATCGACTTCCCGGCCTGAACCGCGGGCTGGCCTGCGCGGGTTGCAGGCCCTCCCGGATCGACCCGGACCGACCTTCTGATCGGTCGGACCTCGGACAGGATAGAGACGAAATGAGCGACACCAGCCTTGAAAGCCCGCTCGTGCAGGATGCGGAACTGGGCGATTACTTCGCGCTTCTCAAGCCGCGCGTGATGTCGCTTGTCGTCTTCACTGCGCTGGCGGGTCTGGTCGCGGCGCCCGTGCAGGTGCATCCCTACATCGCCTTCGTGGCGATCCTGTGCATCGCGGTCGGGGCTGGCGCCTCGGGTGCGCTCAACATGTGGTGGGATGCCGATATCGACGCGCGGATGCGGCGGACGGCGAAGCGTCCGATCCCCGCAGGCAAGGTCGCCCCGTCCGAGGCGCTGGGGCTGGGCCTGACGCTGTCGGGCTTTTCGATCGTCCTTCTGTGGCTTGCGACGAATGCGATGGCGGCCATCCTTCTGGCCTTCACCATCTTCTTCTATGCCGTCATCTATTCGATGTGGCTCAAGCGGGCGACACCGCAGAACATCGTGATCGGCGGCGCGGCCGGTGCCTTTCCGCCGGTGATCGGCTGGGTGGTGGCGACCGGCAGCCTCTCGATCGAGGCGGCGCTGATGTTCGCGCTGATCTTCATGTGGACGCCACCGCATTTCTGGGCGCTCGCATTGTTCGTGCGGTCGGATTACGGCGACGCCGGTGTGCCCATGCTGACCGAAACGCATGGCAGGCAAGCCACGCGCAGGCACATCCTGATCTACAGCCTGGCACTTGCCCCGGTTGCCGTGGGGATCGGCTTCACCTCGATCGGCGGGCCGGTCTATCTGGCGGCCAGCCTGATCCTGAACGCCCGCTTCCTGTGGTGGGCGCTGGCCGTCTGGCGACGGGACGAAGCGCAGGCCGAGGCGGACGGCTATGCAACCGAGAAGCGACTGTTCCGCATCTCGCTTTCCTATCTCTTTTTCCATTTCGGCGCGCTGATGGTCGAAAGCCTGATGCGCGCCCGCGACCTGGGGGTGGCGCTGCCATGGTGATCCGTGTCGAACATCCGCTGCACGAACGCAGACGGGGACGCAACAGGGGCCTCGGCCTGATCCTTGTCGGCTTCGTCGCCATCGTCTTCGGACTGACTGTGGTCAAGGTGCTGCAACTGGGCGACGTGAGCCATCTGCAGGCCTTCGATCACAGCTTTCGGCCCGGCCTGATCCCGATCGAGGAGCCTCTGGAATGACCACCCAACCCCGCCGCATGGACCCCAAGAAGCGTACGGCGCTGCAGGCGACCGGCGTTGTCCTCCTGATGGGATCGCTTGGCTGGGCGGCGGTGCCGTTCTACGACTGGTTCTGCCGCGTGACGGGCTTTGGCGGCACGACGGGGGTGGCGGAACTGCCGCCCGACCAGATCCTGGACCAGACAGTGACGATCCGCTTCGACGCCTCGCTCGACCGCAACATGCCCTGGACCTTCCGTCCGGTCGAGCGCCAGATGACGGTCAGGATCGGCGAGGCGGGCCTTGCCTTCTACGAGGCGCACAACCCCACCAGCCGTCCGGTCGCGGGCACCGCAAGCTACAATGTCACGCCCTATTCGGCCGGACGCTATTTCGACAAGATCGACTGCTTCTGCTTTACCGAACAGGTGCTGCAGCCGGGCGAAACGGTGCTGATGCCGGTCAGCTTCTTCGTCGACCCCGAGATCGTGAACGACCGCGAGGCGCAATTCGTGCACACGATCACGCTGGGCTACACTTTCTTCGAACTGGACCTGCCCGAAGAGCAGGCAGCACTTGCACCCGGACAAGCTGGCATGTCCGACAACACCGCCACCGCCAGCAACTGACGTCAGCCGCGAGGGACACCCGAAAATGGCGCATAGCAAGAACCACGACTTCCA
The DNA here is from genome assembly GCA_020832515.1 of Rubellimicrobium sp. GTDB lineage: Bacteria > Pseudomonadota > Alphaproteobacteria > Rhodobacterales > Rhodobacteraceae > JAFIEN01. Next base: position 4,394 of record JAFIEN010000137.1, read on the forward strand.
TATCCTGCCGCCCTCGATCTGGCCTCTGACGACCGCGGTAGGGGTGTTCCTGATGCTGTTCGGCGCCGTTGTCGGCATGCAGGGCCGGACCACGGGGCTGGTCAGCTTTGCCGGCAATTACTGGCTCTTCCTTGTGGGGTTGGGGCTGGTGCTCTACAACATGTACGGCTGGTGGTCGGATGTGGTCACCGAGAGCCGTCAGGGCGATCACACGCCGGTCGTGGTGATCGGGCTGCGCTACGGCTTCATCTTCTTCATCATGTCGGAGGTGATGTTCTTCGCGGCCTGGTTCTGGTCGTTCTTCAAGCATGCGCTCTATCCGATGGGGCCCTACAGCCCGGCGGTTGACGGCGTCTGGCCGCCCGCGGGAATCGAGACCTTCGACCCCTGGCACCTGCCGCTGATCAACACGCTGATCCTGCTGTGTTCGGGGGCTGCCGCGACCTGGGCGCATCACGCGCTGGTCCATGAGAACAACCGCGAGGACATGAAGAAGGGGCTGTGGCTGGCGATCGGGCTGGGCGTGATCTTCACCGTGTTCCAGGCCTATGAATACAGCCACGCGGCCTTCGGCCTGGCCGGCAACATCTATGGCGCGAATTTCTTCATGGCGACGGGCTTCCACGGGTTCCACGTCATCATCGGGACGATCTTCCTGGCCGTCTGCCTGCGCCGCGTCTATCTGGGGCATTTCTCGCCCGAGAAGCATGTGGGGTTCGAGGCAGCAGCCTGGTACTGGCATTTCGTCGATGTGGTCTGGCTGTTCCTGTTCCTCTCGATCTACATCTGGGGAAGCTGAGGGGAGCGCGGGGGGTTTGCCCCCGATCGACCGGATCTGGCAGTGTCGGAGATGTCGCGGGGGGCTCTGCCCCCCGTTTCCTTCGGAAACGCCCCCCGGGATATTTTTGAACAAAAGAAGCGCAGCCCGGGTGCAACCCGCGCAAGGAAACGCTTCCTGCCATGAGGGACCGGTCCCGTGCTGCGCCGCCTGATTGCTCCGTTGACGCTGGGTCTGGTCGGGGTTGCCATCCTTCTTGCGCTGGGCATCTGGCAGGTGCAGCGGCTGGGCTGGAAGGAGGGCATCCTGGCCGAGATCGAGGCGCGGATCGCCGAGGCGCCCGTGGCCCTGCCCGGCGCGCCCGATCCGGTGGCCGACCGCTATTTGCCGGTGATCGTGAGCGGCGCGCTGGGGGGGCAGGAGGCGCCGGTCCTCGTGTCGCTGAAGGATGCGGGGCCGGGGTTTCGCATCATCTCGGCCCTGACTTCGGGCGACCGGCGGGTGATGGTCGATCTGGGTTTCGTCCCCGAGGCGGGGAAGGACGCAAGCCGGATGGCGCCCGAGGTGACGATCACCGGCAACCTGCACTGGCCCGACGAGGTGGACCGCTGGACGCCCGCGCCCGATGCCGCGCGGGGCATCTGGTTCGCGCGGGACGTGGCCGTGCTGGCCGAAGCCCTGGGCACCGAGCCCGTTCTGATCGTCGCGCGCGAGATTGCGGGGGCGGATCTGGGGGTGCGGACCCTGCCCGTCTCGACCGACGGGATCCCCAACAATCACCTCAATTACGCGATCACATGGTTCCTTCTTGCCCTTGCCTGGGCGGGCATGGCGGTGTTCATGGGCGCGCGGATCCTGCGGAAGGAGTGACGCGATGCGCTATGTCTCGACCCGGGGGGCGGCCCCCGTCCTGACCTTCGGCGAGGCGATGCTGACGGGACTGGCCCGCGACGGGGGCCTTTACGTGCCCGAAAGCCTGCCCCGGATGACGGAAGGCCAGATCGCGGCCCTTGCCGGGCAAAGCTACGAGGATGTGGCCTTTGCCGTGATGCGCCCCTTCCTAGGTGAGAGTTTCGACGACGCGACCTTCCGCCGGCTGATCGGTGCCGCCTATGCAGGCATCGGCCATCCCGCCCGCGCGCCGCTGGTCCAGCTTGGCCCGAACCATTTCCTGCTGGAGCTGTTCCACGGGCCAACGCTGGCCTTCAAGGATTTCGCCATGCAGCTGATCGGCCAGCTGTTTCAGGAGGCACTCTCGCGCTCGGGCGAGCGGATCACCATCGTGGGCGCCACTTCGGGCGATACCGGATCGGCCGCGATCGAGGCCTTCCGGGGGCTGTCGAATGTGGATGTGTTCATCCTCTATCCGCATGGCCGGGTGTCCGAGGTGCAGCGGCGGCAGATGACGACCGCCACCGATGCAAATGTCCATGCGCTCGCACTCGAGGGCGATTTCGACGATTGTCAGGCCGCGCTGAAGGACATGTTCAACGATTTCGCCTTCCGCGACGAGGTGCGGCTTGCGGGCGTGAACTCGATCAACTGGGCGCGGGTGCTGGCGCAGGTGGTCTATTATTTCACAGCCGCCATCAGCCTGGGTGCACCGCACCGGCCCGTCAGCTTTACCGTGCCTACGGGGAATTTCGGCGATATCTTCGCCGGCCATGTCGCGCGCGGCATGGGCCTGCCCGTCGGGCAACTGGTGATCGCCACCAACCAGAACGACATCCTGCACCGCACGCTTGAGACGGGGCGGCAGGTGAAGGAGGGGGTGCAGCCCTCGATCAGCCCCTCGATGGATATTCAGGTCTCGTCCAATTTCGAACGCGCGCTGTTCGATGCCTATGGCCGCGACGGGGCGGTTGTTACGGCGCAAATGGAGGAGTTGAAGCAGAGCGGCGGCTTTGCGATCGGCCAGGGGGCCTGGGGCTGGCTGAAGGAGCATTTCGCATCCGGCCGCGCGTCCGAGGAAGAGACAAGCGCCACGATCCGGCGCACTCTTGACGAGACGGGCGAGCTTTTGTGCCCGCACAGCGCGGTGGGCGTGCATGTGGCGGAAGCCTTTCTTGGCCCCGTTCCGATGGTCACGCTGGCCACCGCCCATCCGGCGAAATTCCCCGATGCGGTCGAGGCCGCAACGGGCATTCGGCCCCCCCTTCCCTCGCGCATGGCGGACCTGTATGAGCGGTCGGAACGGGTGACGCGGGTTCCCAACGACCTTGCCCACCTTCAGGCACTCATACGGGAACGGATCGCAGGTTGAGCGTAGAGCTTCACACCCTTTCAAACGGATTTCGCATCGCAACCGAACATATGCCGGGCCTCAAGTCGGCCTCGGTCGGCATCTGGGTGCTGGCCGGTGGCCGGCACGAGCGGGCCGAGCAGAACGGGATCGCCCATTTCCTTGAACACATGGCCTTCAAGGGCACTGCGACGCGCAGCGCGCTTGAGATTGCGGAAGCCATCGAAGATGTGGGCGGCTATATCAACGCCTATACCAGCCGCGAGATGACGGCCTATTACGTGCGGGTGCTGGAAAACGACGTGGCCCTTGGCCTTGACGTGATCGCCGACATCCTGCTCAACCCGGTCTTTTCCGAGGACGAGATCGAGGTCGAACGCGGCGTGATCCTGCAGGAGATCGGCCAGACGCTGGATACGCCCGACGACATCGTCTTCGACTGGCTGCAGGAGGCGGCCTGGCCGGACCAGCCGCTGGGCCGGTCGATCCTGGGGGCGGCGGAGCGCATCCGGGCCTATGGGCGGGGCGATCTGTCGGGCTTCGTGGGCGAGCATTACGGGCCGGGCGAGATGATCCTTTGCGCCGCGGGGGCTGTGGATCACGCAGCACTTTGCCGTCAGGCCGAGGCGCTGTTCGGGCATCTTTCACCCATCGCCACGCCCTGCCTGCTCGAACCCGCCCGCTGGCGGGGCGGCGAGCGGCGCGAGGTCAAGGCGCTGGAACAGGTGCATTTCGCGCTGGCCATCGAAGGGCCGCATTACCGCGATCCGATGATCTTCACCGAACAGGTCTGGGCGCTGGCGATGGGGGGCGGCATGTCCTCGCGCCTGTTCCAGGAACTGCGCGAGAACCGGGGGCTGTGCTATTCGATCTTCGCGCAGGCCGGCGCCTATGAGGATACCGGCCTGACCACGATCTACGCCGGCACCTCGGCCGAAGAGATCGGCGAACTGGCTTACCTGACCATCGACGAATTGCGCCGCGCGGCCGATGACATGTCCGAGGCCGAGGTCGCCCGCGCCAAGGCGCAGATGAAGGCCGGGATGCTGATGGGGCTGGAAAACCCCTCGACCCGGGCGGAACGGCTGGCGCGGATGCTGTCGATCTGGGGCCGGGTGCCGACGCTGGACGAGGCGGTGGCCCAGATCGACGCAGTGACCACGCGGGACGTGCGCGACTTTGCCGGTACGATGTCCACGAAGGCAGGCACGGCCATGGCGCTTTACGGCCCGGCCGAGGCCGCGCCCACGCTGGAGGCGCTGCGGGAGAGGCTGGCCGCGTGATGCTGGGCGGGCGGCGGAAGATCCGGCTCGAGACCGAGCGGATGGTCCTGCGCCCCCCGCAACATGGCGACTATCGGGCCTGGTCGGCGCTGCGCGAAGATTCGGCCGAGTTCCTCAAACCGTGGGAGCCGACCTGGGCCACTGACCACCTGAGCCGCAAGAGCTTTACCAACCGGGTCTATTGGGCGCAGCGCTCGATCGCCAATGGCACCGCCCTGCCCCTGTTCCTGATCCGGCGCGGGGATGACATGCTTCTGGGGGCGATCACGCTGGACAATATCCGGCGGGGGCCGGCGCAGGCCGGCACGACCGGCTATTGGGTCGGGGCGCCCTTCGCGCGGCAAGGCTACATGCGCGAGGCGATCATGGCGCTGGTCCACCATTCCTTTGCGGTGATGGACATCAGCCGGATCGAGGCGGGCTGCCTGCCCGAGAACACGCCCTCGCGCAGGTTGCTTGAAAGCTGCGGCTACAAATACGAAGGTGTGGCGCAAAGCTATCTGCAGATCAACGGGCGCTGGCGCAACCATGTGCTTTACGCCAATCTGCGCCTTGATCGACGGGGGCGGACCGAGACGGGGTGATCCGGCGTGATCTTCCAGGGATCGGGGCCGGGCATGAAGCGTCTGGCGGTCATGAGTCGTGATCGCTATATCCCCGCAAGGCGGCGGGGATGGGGGCAGGATGGCGGACAAGCCGGCGGCAGAGGGGACAACGGCCGACTGGCTTGTCGACCGGTCCCTGCGGGGCCTTATCGCGGCCGCCCGTTGCCTGCCCTATGAGCGTCGCGTGCCCTTCGTCGGTGCGATGCTGCGCCAGGCAATCGGGCCGCTTGCCGGATACCGCCGCCGGAGCCTCGAGAACCTGGCCCTGATCTGGCCGGACCGCCCGCTGGCCGAGCGCAAGCGGATCGCGGATGCGGTCAACGACAATCTCGGGCGGACGCTGATCGAGAATTACGCCCCGCGCGAATTCGCCGCGCATCTGGCGGATGCCGCGGTTTCGGGCAACGGCCTCGCGGCGATCGAGACGGCACGGGCAGAAGGGCGGCCAGTGATCCTCGTGAGTGGCCATTTCGGCAATCACGAGGCCCCGCGCCACGCGATGGCCGCACGCGGCCACGCGGTGGGCGCGATCTACCGCAACATGCGGAACCCCTATGTCAACGCGCATTATATCGAGACGATTGCCGCCGTTTCGGGCCCGGTCTTCGCCCAGGGCCGGCAGGGCACGATGGGCTTTGCCCGCCATCTGCGAAACGGGGGCATGGCGGGCATCCTGATCGACGTGCGGGTCCGGTATGGCCCCGAGATCGGCTTTCTCGGCCACCCGGCCCGGACCTCGACCTCGGCGGCGGAACTCGCGCTGCGGTTCGGGGCGACGCTGGTACCCTGTTTCGGCATCCGCCAGGCCGACGGCCTGAGCTTCGACATCCGGTTCGAGGACCCGATCCCTCACAGCGATCCGCTGACCATGACCCAGGCGATGACCGAGCGGCTCGAGGCGCAGGTGATCGCCCATCCGGGCCAGTGGTTCTGGGTGCACCGGCGCTGGAAGACGCCGGGCAGGAGGGGGCGGGCAGGTGACGCGGCACCGGATGAGTGACGGTCAGGGCTTGTCCTGAACGGGCCGTGAGCTGGCCGGACCGGGTTGGGGGGGGGGGGGGGGGGGGGGGGGGGGGGGGGGGGGGGGGGGGGGGGGG